>CAZTCK010000001.1:0-21081 GCA_964612625.1 uncultured archaeon
TTTTCCCGCTTCGTTCCTGAGCTGCTTTACTATTTCGACTATCTGCGCAACTCCCGTTGCCCCGACGGGGTGACCCTTCGCCTTCAAACCACCTGACGTGTTTACGGGGATTCTACCTCCTATCTCGGTTTCACCTTCTTCTATGAGTTTCCCTCCTTCTCCCTTCTTCGCGAATCCCAAATCTTCGTAAGCGCATATCTCGGCGATGGTGAAACAGTCGTGAACTTCTGCGAGGTCAATATCATTCGGCGAGACACCCGCCTGTTTATAAGCGGATCTGGCAGCATGAACAGTGGCGTCAAGCGTTGTGATATCTCTTCTTGAAAAGAGGCTGAGCGTATCAGAGGCCTGTGCAGATGCCTTCACATAAACCGGAGCGTCTGTGTATTTCCTGGCGATGTCTGCAGGGACGAGTATGACAGTCGCCGCACCATCTGTTATTGGTGAACAGTCGAGCAACCTTAAAGGGTCCGCAACCAGGGGGGACTTCTCAACATCTTCCCGTGTTATCTCTCTTCGGTATTGTGCAAACGGGTTGTGAACGGCATTTCTGTGGTTTTTCACAGCAACGAGCGAAAGCTGATTTCGTGTGGTTCCATATTCATGCATGTGCCTTCTCGCTATCAAGGCGTATATCCCGGGGAATGTTACTCCAAAATACGCTTCTGTTTCGTAATCCATCGCGCCCGAAAGGGCGGTTGTTGCCTGAGGCCCGTAAACATCTGTCATCTTCTCAACCCCTCCCACCGCAACAAAATCGTACATTCCCGAAGCTACCGCCAGATATCCAACTCTCATCGCCAAACCGCCCGAACAGCATGCCCCCTCCGTCCTTATAGCAGGAACGGGGTTCATGCCAAGATAATCGGCAAGCAGACCCGCTCCGTGTTCCTGCCCCACAAATAATCCGCCAGACATGTTTCCTCCCACGATAAGCTGTATGTCTTCACCGGAGATTCCTGCGTCTTCCACCGCCTTCACACCCGCCTCAACAGCAAGCTCTTTCAAACCGAGGTTCCAGTGTTCACCAAATTTGGTTATGCCAACCCCTATCACAGCCACATTTCTCTTGGGTTTTATTATTTCGCTCATTGCCCCACACCTTTTATCTTTCTCCTGAATTTGACGTATTCCGCATAACCTATATATTTCTTGTTTTTCAGCATTTCATCCACGGAATATTCTTTTTTTCTCTTCTTCTCTATGAGTTTTGTCACGAGAATGGAAAGTGAATCGGAACCGGCCCCTGACCCGAAGGACGTTACCATAATCCTTTCACCTGGTTTTGCGGTGTCCAGAACCCTTGCAAGCCCTATCAATGTGGAGGCTGAATATGTATTTCCTATCTGCGGGACGAGCAGCCCCCTCGAAATCTTTTCTTTGGGTATGCCGAGCATTTTTGCTGCCGTCAGGGGGAATTTCATGTTGGGCTGGTGAAAAACGAAGTAGTCAAAGTCGTCAACCTCTTTTCCTGTTTTTTCGAGCAAGCCCTTTGTGGCAGAGACAACATGTCTGAAATAGGCAGGCTCTCCTGTGAAACGGCCGGCATGCCTCGGGAAATCCTCGCCCTCTCTTCTCCAGAAATCTGGAGTATCCGTGGTGAAGGAATACGTATCTTCTATTTTTGCTATCAGATTTTCTCTGCCTATGATATACGCTCCGGCTCCTGCAGCGGCCGTGTATTCCAGTTCGTCGCCGGGCCTTCCCTGTGCCGTGTCCGAACCTATAGCCAAACCGTATTTTATTCTTCCGGATTCTACCAATCCTATGCACATCTGTATGCCCGCTGTTCCTGCTTTGCAAGCGAATTCCAAATCCGCAGCCGTGAGTTCCGGAGTGGCTCCTATTGCTTCTGCTACTATTGAGGCCGTGGGTTTCACGACATACGGATGAGACTCGCTCCCGACATATACCGCACCTATAAATTTCGGGTTTACGTTTCCCATTTCGATGGCGCGCATGCTGGCCTCCACTGCCATGGTGGCGGAATCCTCGTCCTGACCCGGAACGCTTTTCTCGTTCAGAAGGTTTTTCAGTCTTTCAGGGTCAGAGCCCCACACCTTCGCTATGTCTGCTGACTTTATCCTCCACCTAGGGATGTACGCACCATAACCCGCGATGCCGACACTCATGTTTTCCTCCAGAGATATTAAATAACACGCCTGCCGGGTTTTTAAATATTTTAATACGGATTCGACAATCGTACATAATGGTAGGGAATAAAAAATTTAAATAAACCGCGGACATTATCCTGTTATGGAGAATTTGAAAGAAGTTTTCAAAAAACATTACTGGATATTCCTGCTTATCCTGATTTTTTTGTCAGCCCTGTGGATTCGTTGTATACCTGGAACAAAGCTCACGTATCCGCGACTGCTGGCAATTGACCCCTATTATTTCTTCAGAATGGGTGAATATATCATAGAAAACGGAACTCTGCCGGAAAATGATTACCTTGCCCAGTGGGGAACCGCACCCGGCGGACCCGACAGGAGAAACGGTTTTATTGTAGCGTTATGGGCGTATCCCATCGTCTATTTTATTCTCCACCCGCTTTTCGGGATTTCGTGGTACTGGGTTGGTGTGTGGGCACCCGCATTTTTCGGGGCGTTGCAGGTTCTTTTTGTGTACTTTCTGGCAAAGGAGTTGTTCGGCTCAAAAAAAATCGGTCTGCTTTCAGCGATATTCCTTGCCTCTGTGCCGGGTATTCTTTACAGGGTATCCGCGGGCTTCATGGACAAGGAACCAGTAGCGGGAATATTCATGGTTCTCGGTTTATACTTTTTTGTGAAGAGTTTGAAGGTGGGAGAGATAAGGAAGGACATATCATGGAAACACATTCTTCTCCATCCCCTTTCACTCATCCACAGGGCGAACTTGGAAGACGAAAAGTTGAGAACGATTAAAACGATCATTTATGCTGCAGTATCGGGTGTGCTTTTCGCCCTCATGACCGGCGTAAGCGGAATTGTACGCATCCCCCTGCTCCTAATAGCCATATTCGTTGTTGTCTCGCTCCTCTTCGACCTCTATCCAAAAATCCTCTTCAAATCATACGTCCCCTTTTTCATCGCATTCTTTCTGGTTTCCAGGATTTTTTCAGTGGCGCCAAGTATAACATCCGAGTCTATGGTCGGCAGCTTCATGGCGATAGCTTTTTTGGTTATAAGATACGTCGTTGAAAGGTTCCGTCTGGTTAAAGAGGAGTATTTGAAGTACGTCATACCCTGCATCTTCTTGCTTAGTCTCTTTTCTGTCGCTATTGCTTCGTATATGTACGCTGAGATAGGGGAATGGGTGGGTTTGATTATTGCGAAGATTTTCAATCCCCTGACAACGGGTGTTATATCCTCGACCGTTGCGGAATCGCAAACTGCAGGGGAGTTCATAAGAAGCACCCTCTCCACGTTCGGAACAGAATACGCTGTGAGAGCGCTATCGCTTCCAACGTTGATTGTTTATCTCTCAGTCATATATTTTGCCGCACTCGGCGTGATATTTATGGCTTATGAATTCTTATTCAGGAAGAGGAAATTGGAATACATCCTCGTGGTACTCATGTTCATATCGTTCATGATACTCGCGAGGGGTGCCCAGAGGCTGAACTTCGTGTTTGCGTTCCCTGTTTCAATAGCAGCCGGTTACTTTCTCGTAAGAGGCGGTTCGTACGTTATGAAATGGAGCAGCGGTTTCCTCAAGGGAAGGGGTCAGCACTATCTTAAAATTGCAGGCGGAGTGTTCATAGGACTGGTTGTATTCACCAACTTCGCTGCGGGATGGGTGATGGCAAACAGCATAACCACTTCTCTGACGAATGACTGGTACGAAGCGCTTATTTGGTTGAGAGACAACACACCGGAGGATGCCGTCCTGCTCGAATGGTGGGACTTCGGATGGTGGTATCAGTATGTGGCGAAAAAAATAACGCTTGTTGACGGGGGATTCCACAACAGGAAACCCGTGCAGGATATAGCACAGTTTTATACGAGACCATTGAGCGACACCAGCCTGAATTTTCTGAAAAATTACAGCGTGGATTACGTGATGGTCTCCCATGACCTCATACCGAAATTCGGAGCCATGTCGAAGATAGCGAACTGGGGCGCAAAGATTGATGTTTTGCCCGTCTTTAATCTTGTGAACACATATCAGGAAGGTAACAAAATACTGCTGGAATATTCAGGCGGCGGGCAGACCATACTTGTGGCGTATTCCATCAGCGGAGAGGGGAATGCGACAACAATGGAGAACATCACTGCCCTAATCAAAACACCCCAGGGTCAGGCTTATGTTGAAAACATAGGAGTTGGCAATTACGTGATAAAAAACAGCAAACCAAATTCCATACCCGGGATGGTTTATTTTGCGGGAAATGCAGTGATATACATTCCTGAAAGCGTGCAGGACTGTGTTTTTGTGAGGCTTTACCTTTTTGATGGCTCGGGGATGGAGGAGTACTTCAAAAAAGTCTACGACAAAATGGGCATCAAAATATATGAAGTTCTTTACGAAAACTTCCCGGAGAACATAACCGGGGAATATATAAATGCCGCAGACCGGTGACGTCAGAACAAAATAAACGCCGTTATACACGCGAGCACTTCGAACGAAACCAGTATTGCGGTTATCTGCCATTCTTTAAGCGGTTTAACCTTCATAAGCAGATGCGTGAGGGAGTAAATTTTTTTATACGGGGCCCCCAGCCTTCCGTCCTGCCGGAGGTCGCCTAGACTTCTCGCCTGAAACTTCGAGCGTAACTTCAGAAATGCCTCGATTATCCAGGGCGTGAAAACCACCATACCGAACTTCTCTACATTGCCTATCACAACAACAGAGGCGAACGAGGCTCCTATGAGATATGTGAGGGAATCTCCGGGGAGAAATTTTGCCGGAAACCAGTTCCATCTGAGAAAAGCCAGAAGAGAAAAGGAGAGTGTGAATGCTATTATGCTCGCTTCTATCCTGCCTATCATAAATGTATACGTGCCCAGCGAAAACATGGAAACGAAACCCAGTGCAGCCTCCAGACCGTTCATTCCGGCAAGCATATTTGTGACGTTGCTGACAACTACAACCGCTACTGGTATGAGAAGGAGGGGGTAAAGGATTCCGAAGTCCACCGGTCCGAAAAACGGAAGGTCCATGGTGCTCGTGCCTGCCATAACCGCCATCAGTGGAACTGCCGCCGGCAGTGTGAGGAGCGGTTTCTGCCACTGCTTAAGGCCTATTCTGAAATCTTCGAGCCCCTTGTTCTTTTTTGGTGTCCTCGAGGTGTTAATGTCGTCCAGAAATCCGGTAAAGGTTATTATGAAAATCGAGCAGTACGCAGCAAGGAGATGTGAAAGGTTTATCGGTGTGCGAAAGAGAAATGTATTGACCCCTATAAAAAAGAATCCACCCGAGAGCATTCCTGCTATCACGAGCACACCGGCAGATGTTGCTATCTTAGGTTTCTCTTTCTTCTGCTGGTCAACTCCCACTACCTTTATCCTTTCCAGGAATTTCTTCACAACCGGTGTTGTGAAGAAAACCGTAAAAAAAGATATCATTACGGCGAAGAGCAGACTCGACACGTAAGACATATCTTATATTTGGTTCCAAATTAAATAAATTGCGATATCAGGAAGAGGAGATATATCATTATGAGTATCCCGCCTTCTGTTCGCGAAATCTCCCATCCCGTCCTTATAAACAGCATGAGGAGGGCGGTGGAAATGAGCATTATGGGAAGGTTGACAAAAATCGTGAATGGTTTTACAGGAACTGAAGAGAAAAGCGATACCATAGCAAGAATGGCTATGTTGAAGATATTCGAGCCGAGTATGTTGCCAAGTGATATCCCCCCCATCTTCTTCCATGCTGCCGTGAACGAAACTGCAAGTTCCGGAAGCGATGTTCCAACAGCTATCGCTATCAGTGCTATGAGCATCTCTGAAACCCCCATCACATCCGCTATGTTTATTGTCGAATGTATCACCACCTCTGCCCCGACAACAACCACGAATCCGCCGGCCACGGAGAAAAAAATGTGTTTGATGATCTTCTTTGTTCTCCCTTTCCCGGAAGCCGTCCTTTTCATTGTTTCCGCTTTTCTCTTCTCTGATATCAGGTAATACATGTAAACAAAAAATCCTGCGAGTATCACTATCCCCTCAGTGTATATCATCCCGTCAAGCAGGAAAACCACAATGAGCAACGTGAAGAGGAGTGTGAAAAAACCCTCCTTTATAAAACTGCTTTTTGTCTTCACAGGGTAGAGGAGAGCAGAAAGCCCCACTATGAGACATATGTTCGCTATGTTCGAACCAATAATCGTTCCGGTTGCTATGTCGGATGTTCTGAAAAAAACCGAAATCAAGGAAACGGCAAGTTCGGGAAGTGATGTTGATACCGCAACGATGGTCATGCCCACAACGAGGGGGGAAATGCCAGATGCTTTTGCAATAGCCGAGGCGTGTGTGGTCACAAAATCCGACCCCTTTACAAGGCACACCAGACCTGCTATGAAGAGGGGGATGTACAGCCACATCATTTCAGTCATACCCCCTGTCCTTTGTGATGATGCCCTTGATCCACATTATGAAAAACACGGAAAGCGAAACTGCCAGTATTTCAATCCAATCTGTCAGGTCCAACGAAGTCGTTTTGAATATCGGCTGGAGTAGCGGCACGTAAACAACCAATATCTGAAGGGAAATTGATATCGCTATGGCCAAAAGTAGTTTTTTGTTGGAAAACATACCAACTCTGTACTTCATTCTCACAGACTGCACGCGAGCCATTTCGAACATCACGACCGCTGTGAAGGCAACAGTCGTTGCCCTGAGTGCGCCGGACGGGAGATTCATGGCAAAAAGGAAAAGGGTTCCCACACACATTATTATTCCCACTATTACTATGTCTGTTATCATCCCCTTTGTGAGGATTCTCTCCTCCGGGTCCCTTGGCGGTCTTTTCATTATGCCGGGTGAGGGCGGATCAACACCAAGAGCCAGCGCAGGAAGCCCGTCGGTGAGGAGGTTTATCCACAGAAGCTGTATAGCAGTGAGGGGAATTATTATCGAAAGGGTGGACGGGTCCTGAAATCCTATCAGCATGGCAAGGAACACTATCAGCACCTCCCCGAGATTGCTTGAGAGGAGATACTGTATAAATTTCTTTATGTTGTCGTATATTGAACGTCCTTCCCTTACAGCTCTTACGATGGAAGAGAAATTGTCATCCCGCAATATCATATCCGAAGCCTCTTTGGCAACATCCGTTCCCTTTATACCCATCGCTATTCCGATGTCTGCTTTTTTAAGGGCAGGCGCATCGTTGACCCCGTCTCCTGTCATGGCTATTATTTCCCCTCCTTTCTTCAGGGCGTCCACTATTCTAACCTTGTGCATCGGATTAACCCTTGCGTAAACATTCACATTTTTAGCCGCCTTTTCCAAGTCTTCGTCTGTCATGGAATCCATTTCGCTCCCTGTAAGCACCTGTTTTTCGTTTGAGAGTATGCCCAGCTCCTTTGCTATCGCAACCGCTGTGTTTCTGTGGTCCCCTGTTATCATCACAACCCTTATTCCCGCTTCCCTGCACACATTTATACTTTCCTTCGCCTCCTCCCTGGGGGGATCTATCATCCCTACGAGACCGAGGAATGTCAAATCTTTTTCAGCGGATTCCTTGCTTATCTTCCCCGCCTCCTTGTATGCTATCGCCAAAACGCGCAATGCGTTCCCTGTCATTTCGTGGTTTTTCGACAAAATCTTTTCTTTCCATTTGTTTGTCATTGTATGCTCCTTTCCGTCAATAGTTATTTTTTTGCAGAGTTCCAGTATCACTTCTGGTGCGCCCTTTACGCACGATATCATCCTCCCGTCTCGGGTGTTTATTGTAGTCATCATCTTTCTTTCGGAAGAAAAAGGTATTTCCCCTATCCTTCTGTACATTCCTTCCAACTTTGCCTTCTCGAGACCGATTTTTTTGGCAGCAACCACTATGGCCCCTTCTGTTGGGTCTCCTATTATGGTCCAGTATCCCTTCTTCTTTTCTGTGTCCGCGTTTGTACACAGTGTTCCCACGGTCAGCAAGAATGAAAGCGTGTTTTTCGTTTTTATGTCGATATCCCTTCCTCCCGCAAGGAATTTGCCTTTGGGTTCGTATCCCTCTCCCGTTACATCAATCGTCTTGTTAGGATACCATATTTTGCTTACCATCATCTCATTTTTTGTAAGTGTTCCTGTTTTGTCCGAGCATATTACTGTTGTCGACCCGAGTGTCTCGACCGCCGGGAGTTTTCTCATGAGTGCGTTGTGTCTTGCCAATCTCTGCAGACCGAGGGCAAGTGTTATCGTAAGGACAGCGGGAAGACCTTCGGGTATCGCCGCGACGGCGAGGGCTATACCCGTTATTACCATGGTAACCATAAGTGATTGTGTTATCGGCTGCCCTGCCATCGGACCTCCCCTCACTATCCCTATCACAGCCACAGCAGCGCATATAATCAGTATGATAAAACCGAGTCTTTTTCCGAATGCATCAAGCTTTTCTTGGAGAGGTGTCGGCTCCTCCTCTTCCTTTTGCACAGCCTCTGCTATTTTGCCCATTTCTGTTTCCATGCCTGTACCTACCACCACCCCCAGCCCTCTCCCGTAGGTGACGAGTGTTCCCATATACGCCATGTTTCTCCTCTCTGCAAGCGGGACGTTTCCGGTGACCTCCGTGTTTTTTGAAACCGGAACCGATTCGCCTGTGAGTATGGATTCGTCAATCTTCAGCTCCGCTTCTTCTATAATCCTCATGTCAGCGGGCACCTTGGTTCCCTCCTCGAGAACCACCACGTCTCCCGGTACGAGCAATTCGCTGTTTATTCTTTTCTTTTGCCCGTTCCGTATAACAACGGCTTCGGGCGTTGTCAGTTTCTTGAGGGCCTCTATGGTCTTCTCTGCCTTGTACTCCTGAACGAAACCAAATATCGCATTCAGTATGACTATCACGATTATTGCTATCGCGTCTATCGTCTCTCCTATGAGAGCTGAAAAAATGGTGGCTGCTATCAGTATCAGTATGAGAAAGCTCTTGAACTGGGAGATGAAGATTTCGAATTTGCTTATGCCCTTTTCCTTTCTTATTTTGTTGTAACCGAATTTTTCAAGCCTCGATCTTGCTTCCTCTTCTCCCAGCCCGTTTTTTTCAGTCCTCAGTTTTTTTAAAACCTCTGGTATGCTGAGATTGTGCCACTCTTCAGGAGAATCCATAATTATGAATTGTTTGAACTGGCTTAAATTTCAAAAAAGAATCCTGCAAATCATTTTTCCTTGAGCCGCATTATCGCCTCTGCTATATCGCCTGTTTCCATGAGCATCTCCCTTGCCTGCTCCGGTGAAACTCCTGCCTGCTCTGCGACCATTTCAACATCTTCCTCTCTTATCTCCTCTCTCGGTCTTTCTGAAACGTCCCCTGTTATCTGGAACGTTTCCTGCCCCATAACCTTTATTTTGGAAACCTGGGGGTTTGATATTACAATTTCTTTCTCCCTCGTTCTGATGATAACCTCTTCTGCGTCGATATTAGACATCTGCATGCCCATCTGGCGCATGGCACGCTCTAGTTGTCTCGGATTTATTTTCATACCATTATATAGTGTCTTTTTCCTTTTTAAAACTCTGCTGCTTTGTTTATTTTTCAAAGTATAGTTTTGGATAACGAAATTGTTTTATTGTTTAAAAACCGAATCTCAAATATGCTTTTTCAGATTCTGGATGTGGACTACAGCCTGGTTGATGAAAGGCCCATAGTCAGGATATTCGGAAAAACCGAAACCGGAGAAACTGTGTGTGCCTTTTTTGAAAATCATGAGCCATATTTCTATGTCCTTGGCGGAAACGAAGATGTTATAAAGGAGGAAAACAACGTTGTCAGAGTCGAAAAGGTCAGGAGATTTTTGCCGCTTGGTTATCAAAGGGAGAAAACCGAGATGTTAAGGGTTGTCCTCAAAAATCCTGCCAGAACCCCGGAGATACGAGAAAGGCTGATTTCGAAAGGCATGAAAGTTTTTGAAGCAGACATTCCATTCAAGTACAGATTTATGGCAGACCTTGGCCTTAAGGGCATGGGGTGGGTGGAAGTTGAAGACACCAACGGCGTGACGACAAACACGGTTACCACCACCAAGAAAATGAAGATTAAAAATCTGAGAGCTGTTGAAAGGGAGGGTCTTGCTCCTCTGAAATTTCTTGCGCTGGATATAGAGTGCGTCTCTCTCAAGGAAGGGGAAATGCCCGTCAGCAAAAAGGACCCCATAGTGATGATTTCGCTTGCCTTCAGTGAGCCGTACAAGGGAAAAAAGGAAATGGTGATGAGCACCAGAACCGGGGAGGGTGTTGTCTTCTTCGAGGACGAAAAGGAAATGCTGAACGGACTGATTGACATAATAAAAGGATATGATCCTGATATCATAACAGGGTACAACATCAACAACTTCGATCTCCCCTACATACTCGATAGGATGAGAGAAAACGGGATATTCGCGAACTTCGGGAGATGCAACAAACTCGTTACGAAAACCCAGATCATGAACAGATACAAGATAAACATAACCGGAAGGGTTGTGGTTGACTCTTTTGAGATAATAAAAAGGGATTTTTCCCTCAAGAGATACGACCTCAACACCGTGGCCGGGGAGCTGCTGGGGGAGAAAAAAGAGCCTGTTAAACGTTCCGAAATAGAGAAGTTCTGGAAGGGCAGTCAGGAGAAGTTCAACCTCTTGGTGGCATATTCCAAAAAAGACTCTGAACTCGCCCTGAATCTTCTTCTGAAACTGAATCTTCTGGACAAATACATAGCACTGGCAAACGTCTCGGGAACGCTTCTCCAGGACATTCTTGATTCCGGGGAAACGACCAGAATTGAGAACCTCATTCTTCGTGAATTCAACAAAGAGGAATTTGTGCTGCCATGCAAACCCGACAGCTCTGAGGTTTCAAGAAGGGAGAAGTTGAGAAGAATAGAACTGAAAGGAGGGTATGTAATAGAGCCCGAAAAGGGACTGCATTCGAGTGTACTCGTTTTGGACTTCAAGTCTATGTATCCCTCTCTCATAAGAACGTATAATATCTGTCCGACTACGCTTATAATGGGTGATGATGTTGAGGGTTCAATAAAATCACCTTCCGGGGCAAGGTTCGTCCCGGAGAGCATCAGAAAGGGGATAATACCGCGAATACTTGAAAAGTTAATGGCGGAAAGGCAGAGGGTGAAGGAGGAGATAAAGGGGCATGAAAATATCGAGCGTATAAGGGAGTTGAGAGCGAAAGAACTCGCGCTGAAAATAATGGCCAATGCATTCTATGGACATTTCGGTTACCCCAGAGCAAAGATATATTCGCTTGATATAGCGAATTCCATAACAGCATTCGGAAGGGAGACCATCAAAAAAACCAGAGAGTACATAGAAAAGAATTTCGGTTACAGGGTTGTTTACGGGGATACGGACTCTGTTATGGTGAAGGTCCCCTTCGAAAAACTCGAGGATATGAAAAGGGCAGGCGAGGAGGTTTCCAAGGCCGTTACGTCTGTACTCAAGGGTGTGATGGAGCTTGAGTTTGAAAAAGTTTTCAAGCGCTTTCTTCCGTTAACCAAGAAGAGATATGCTGCATGGTGTTTTGAGCCGGGGAAGAATGGGTGGAAGGAAAAAATGGAGACCAAGGGGATAGAGACTGTGAGAAGGGACTGGTGTGACCTGACGTCGGAAACCATAGAAAAGGTGCTGGAAATAATACTCAAGGAAAATGATATCACACATGCCGTGAAGTATTTCAAGGGTGTTGTCAGGGATATGGTTGAAGGAAAGATACCCGTACAAAAACTCGTTATAACCAAGACCATGACAAAGAAAGCAGACGGATATGTCGGCGTACAGCCGCACGCAGAAGTTGTGAAAAAAATACGAAAGAGGAGTCCTGCGGAAGCACCCGGTGTGGGGGACAGGATAGGGTATGTAATAACCAAGGGGCTGGAACTGGTTTCCAAGAGAGCAGAAGATCCGCTGTACGTGATAGAAAAGGGCCTGGAGATTGATTCGAAATATTACATAGAAAATCAGCTCCTCCCCCCGCTTGAAAGAATATTCAGCGCGCTGGGGATATCGAAAACAGAACTTCTGGGGAAAGGCAAACAGGTTGACCTTCTCGGAGCGATGAACGGGCTCCAGAAAAAGGAAGCTGGTGAAATTCACATTAACGAACTCAAGGGATTTGTATGCTCCAGGTGCCATAAAAATTATTCCCTCCCGCCGCTGGCAGGGATGTGCGAATGTGGTGGTCCTCTTCTTTTTTCCTCTTCCAAGGGTCCTGCGAAGAGGGTTGTCATCGGATGATGTATTTTCATGGGTCCGTTTCTTTCATCATGAACGTGAATCGGATTTGGTTTATTTGCCAAATTGCATGAAGCATGAGTTTGAGAATTTCATTTTTCATCCCCATACAATCATGTGAACGTGAAAGAACCTTCATTTCATGTGGAGATTTAAAGGCAATTGCATAGCCGATATATGTCTGTTTTCCTGTTTTTTCACAGGAAATGAAGGGGTTACCAAAGGATTGTCAAAAGAACAGGGCCTGCATGTGAAAAGTAGAGGATTGTGGGCAGGAGGAGAAACCCCATAAGGTGTGTTCTCCTCACGCCTGTGAATATCGCCAGCAAACCCGTGAACATCCCTCCCAATGAAATGAGGAGACCAATCGGGCCTGAAAGAACGGCGACCATGACCACCAGAAGAAAGAGGACAGAACACATCATCTTCGGATAGCTTATGCCTGATATCCTTTTTGTGAGAATCCTGCCCGCGCCAAGCGTCAGCAAAGAGGAAACACTTGCTGCGAGAATCCCTGTAGACATGATTATCCATACATCAAAAACGGTGAAGTGTTCCGCTATCTGGGAAAGGGCCCAGACAGCGCCGGACCTTGTCTTTCCGATTGCGTAGAAAACCACAAACGTGAAAAAGATATTTGATGTGTTTATTCCACCCAGCGATATGAGAAATTCCCTTCTTCTCGCTTTAAGGAACTGAGCTGCTACTATCCCGGCCTGCGATGACCCAATCCCCGGAAGCAGGCCCGCCAGAACACCGGCAAGCCATCCCGTAACACTTCCCCTCATCCAGTCTGCTTTCACTTCCCTGCACACTTTCTGCCGTGGTATTTTTGTCTTCATCATCATACTCGTGAGTACCGTACTCATACCAAAAAGCCCTGTGAGTGCGGGGAATATGACCATCTCAGAGGGGAAGGAGTTCAGGCATATCACTCCCAGCGCACCGGAAAGCGCCAGGACTATAACTGCGAAAATTCGTCTTTTTTCTGTAACTATCATCCACAGGACCAGCACAGCGAGTATTACGTGCATGAGAGGCCGGATGAAACTGTAAAGGAGGGGGATAAAAACGAAGAGGAAAGGCAGACTCAAGATCGTTAACATCATAACACACATTCCTCCCCCTGTCACAAGCATTATTGCTTCGTGCCCCCTCCCCTCAAGCAAAAGTTTATGCCCCGGAAGAATTGAAAGGACCGCATCCTCTTCAGGTGCGCCGAAAAGAATGGTTGGTATAAAATCAAAAAAGGTGTTTGAAACCGCAAGAGAGGTTATGAATGCTATCAAAGCGTAAAGAGGAATGCCCAAAAGGGGTGTGAGAATTGAGAGCGTGATCATGAAAATTGTATTTGGGTGAAGACCCGGAATCATGCCTGCCAGAAAACCAAAGAATATTCCCAGACCCGCGAAGAGCACGATCTCAAAGAACACAATTAAACTTCTTTTTCTGATTTAATAATTTCATGCCCATACAAACGAATTTAAATAATCAACGTAACTTAATTCTATGACCGACGAATTTCATTTTTCACGGGACAGGCTCGCCAAGGACATAGCAGGCGAAATAGTGCTCTCCGAAAACCCGGAGCAGATACTCAGGAAATGGAGAGATATATTCGGTTTCTCCCAGAAGAAGCTTGCAAATCACATGGGTATAACATCTTCCGTGATATCCGATTACGAATCCGGGAGGAGAAGGTCGCCGGGGATAGGCGTTATAAGGAGGTATGTAAATTCCCTCATGAGTCTTGACATGAAGAGGGGTGGTCCTGTGGTAAAAACGTTTACATACTCTGCCAACCCTTCCACCCTTTCAAAAGCGATAATAGACATAAAGGAATTCCAGAGCGGTATTATGATCAGGGATTTCTGCAGGCACATAAACGCAACCATACTCAGCAAAAAGGCGGTGATCGACAGAGAAATATACGGATACACGGTTATAGATTCCGTAAAGGCCATAATGGAGCTTTCCTATAATCAGCTCATTAACCTCTATGGCACAACCACCCAGCGTGCCTTGATATTTACTGGCGTTTCCACAGGAAAAACTCCCATGGTTGCCATAAAACTCACCAACCTCCAGCCAGGACTCGTTGTACTTCACGGAATAGACAGGGTTGATGAAGTTGCCATGAACATAGCAGAAGCCGAAGGTATCCCCTTGGCGTTATGCAAAACGGACTCAATAGAAGATGTTCTTACTTCACTCAAGGGAATCGTTTGACAGCCTTAGAATTTTTTTATTTCACATTTCACGTGCTTGTTTATCTCCACGATGCCACAATAACCTTCATATGCCGCCCCCGGATAGAAGAGTGTTGTCTTTCCGAGTATGTCCTCCCCCCTCGCCTCGTGTATGTGGGCTGATATAGCAAGCAATGGTTTGTTTTTCTCTATGAATTCCCTCACCGCCTTCGAACCCACGTGCTCACCCCTTTCTGTCATATCCAATTTTGTTCCAAACGCCGGATTGTGTGTGATGAGAACGAAATCCCCTTTTATGCGTTTCACCTTTTCTTCAAGTGTTGTTTTTATTTCCTCCTCCGTGGGTTCGAATTTCGTGTTGAACGGCGTGGCGGCCCCCCCAAAACCGACAAAATGTATG
Source organism: uncultured archaeon (assembly GCA_964612625.1). Lineage (GTDB taxonomy): Archaea > Aenigmatarchaeota > Aenigmatarchaeia > QMZP01 > QMZT01 > CAZTCK01. The sequence continues at coordinate 14,972 of CAZTCK010000001.1, forward strand.
TTTTTGAACTTCTTTACTTTCCCGTGAACGTTAACATTGTATTCATCAAATAGTTCCAGTATTTCGTATGGTTCGTGGTTTCCCGGAACGCAGAAGACCGGCTTCCCCATTGAGAGCAGTTTTTGCAAAATAAGTTCAGCTATGTCGGTCTGGGAGTATCCCTCAGGTGTGTTGTATATATCCGTGAAGTCCCCCGGGCATATGAGAAGGTCAAAATCGCGTTCTTTCATCCTGTCTATCATTCTGGAAAAACCTTCGAATTCCCCATGTATATCGGCTATAACGAGTATTTTGAGCATTTTAAAAATTTCTGGTTTGGTTTATTTAAATTTGATATAACAGTGTTATAGTTTCCCAAACCTTACCCTCCCGTTTTCATATTCCGCAAAACTTCCTTTGTTCGTAGATATTATGGTCACCCCTTTGTAATTTCTGCTCCAGTTGGCGCTGTTGTTGAAGAGCCAGAATATGTGGGGAATTTTGCGTATCGCGTTGTCGGGATTTTTCTCATCCGGCAATCTCCTCTTCTTCAGAAGTTTCACGGCCTCGTCCTCCCCCAGTTTTTCGGGAGGGGAGTAAGCCAGAATTCTCATTTCCCCCTCTTTGTTTTTTATAATTATCTCCCCTCTTCTCCCAAAACCTCCAATCACTCCCTCTTTCGCGATCGGCGAGATAACAATTTCCCCCTCACTTCCTTTCGGGGATGGTGTAAGTACCACCCTTCTTCCTGTTAATTTCGGTTCGTTTCCAAGAGGTATGTCCGGCCATATTACCTGTTCAGGGAAGAAGACATTCTCCCTGAAACGGCCTTTCAGTCCGATAACATCACCAACGTTTACATCCCTGTTATCACAAGAAACCTCCGTCTCTCCTGTCACGTCTTCCAAGACAAACCCGCTTCCTTTAATTTCTTTAACCCTTCCGATAATCGTGACCTCTGAGAATATTTTCCTTCCCTTGTCTATGGAAACCGCTCTTGTTTTTTTCAGAAGGAGGTTCTTGAGGAATTCGAAATTTTCATTGTACATTTTCACGTACTCTTCGGTCGTTACTTTCCCCCACCTTGGTTTTTTCACCTCACATTCGACTCCATCTTCATTCTTTTTTTCCCTTAACATCTGGAGGTAGTTTTCTTCGTTTATCTTCTCCATCTCTTCGGGCGAGAGCAGCACGCCTTCCTTCAGAAACAATTCCACAACCTTTCTTTTGTCCATAACCTTCTATTCGTGTGAGAGATTTAAATAGAATGTTCAGACCAGTTCACTGCCAAGCATATCTTCTATTTTCCCCAGTATGTCACCGGACAGATTTATCCGTATTTCTCTTGTTCTTCCGTATCTTCCCTTCGAGACAACCTTGGCGTTCACCACACCGAACATGTCCAGTTCTGATATGAGGTCTGAAACCCTCCGCTGTGTTAGTGCCTTAAGTCCGTTTTTCCTGCAGATGTCTGCATAAACATCGTAAACATCCCCTGTCTGAATTCCGCTGTCCACTTTCTTTACGAGCTTCAGTATGGCCATGAGAACACATTTCGACTGTTTGGGCTGGCTGCGCACGACTTCAATTATCTTGTCTCTGTCGAGTTTTCTTTCAGCCATATCCACATGTTCCTCTGTGACCCGTGTGCTCCCCATTCTTTCTGCGATCTCACCCGCCACCCTCAGCAAATCCAGCGCCTTTCTCGCGTCACCGTGTTCCTGCGCTGCGAGGGCAGAACATTTCGCTATAACAGAAGGGGAAACCACGCCATCATGGAAGGCGAACCCAACCCTTTCCATGAGGATGTCCCTGAGCTCGTTTGCGTTGTAAGGCGGGAAAACCATCTCCTCCTCGGAAAGTGATGACTTGACGCGCGGGTCAAGGTTGTTTATAAAAGAGACGTTGTTGGAGATTCCTATGATGGTGAGTTTTGCGTTTTTCAGTTCCTGGTTGACTCTCGTGAGGTTGTAGAGAACACCATCCCCAATTTTTTCCACAAGCGCGTCTATTTCATCAAGAACCAGTATGACATTCTGCTCCCTTCCGTCGAGCAGTTCATAAAACTTTCTATAGAGCTGGTTTGTGGGCAACCCTGTAAAGGGAACGTGAACGCCGAACATGTCTATGAGTTGGGAAAGGAGGCGGTATTCCGTATCGGAAACTTTACTCATTTTACAGTTGATGTACATGACCTTTATTTTATCATTTCCCATTTTTTTGGCGGTTTCAAGCAGTTTGGTTGTTGTGTATTTCGTGCATAAGGATTTCCCCGTTCCTGTTTTCCCGTAAATGAAAAGGTTTGATGGCCTTTCTCCCCTGAGAACGGGCGCCAGTATTATACCAAGCTGCCTGATTTGGCTTTCCCTGTGGGGAATGTTGTCTGGGGTAAACCTGATAGAAAGCGTTTCCTTGTTCTTGAAAATGGTCTTGTTTTTCACATATCTTTCAAATATCTCACCGAGAGAGACTTGGGCCATATTTTCCATATGAAATGGGGGTTTAAATTATTAATACCCACCCACCAACACCTTCATTTCATGTGGAATGTGTGTAGATTTCCTCTGGAAAAAATATAACAATGTTATAATGTAAACAGGTTCGCTTGCAAGAAAAAATCTCAATTTCCAGTGGAAATAAAGGTCACTGACCCTATAGTTTTTTGATAAAAGATTCCAACCTGTCCATAGCGGTTTCTATCTTTTCATATGATGTTGCGTAAGAACATCTCACATAACCCTCTCCAAATTTCCCAAATTCACAACCAGGCACAACAGCAACTTTCCCCTCTTTCAATAAACGCTTCGAAAACTCCAGAGAACCCATTCCAAATTCCTTTATATTTGGAAACACGTAAAACGCACCCATGGGTCTTACACATGAAACCCTCCTCATATTTTTCAATCTGTTGAGAATGTAGTTTCTTCTTCTTTCATATTCCTTCAGCATTTTTTTAACAGAATCCTGCGGCCCCCTGAGAGCTTCGAGTGCAGCCTCCTGGGAGATGGTCGGGGCGCATATTGTGGTGTAAATGTGAAGTTTTTTCATAGCGCCTATGAACTTTTCCGGTCCGGCTGCGTACCCCACACGAAACCCCGGCATAGCATAGGTTTTCGAGAAGGAATGGAGTGTTAGCGTTCTCTCCCCCATCCCATTAAGAGAAGCGAAGGATATGTGTTTTTCGCCTTCGTAAACGAATTTCTCATACGCCTCGTCTGATATGACGAGGAGGTCGTGTTCGCACACGAAGTCAGCTATCTCCTCCAGCGTCTTTCTCCTGAAAACAACGCCTGTTGGATTTGAGGGGGTGTTGATGATCATGACATTCGTCTTCTCCGGAATAATCGCTTTACTCGCCTCTTCTATATTGAACTGGAATCCGTCTTTTTCGTAATGAGGCACGGAGAGGGGAAGGCCGTTCAACACCTCAACCATGGGTTTGTAGGCAAGAAATCCCGGGTCGGGTATGAGAACACCCTCCCCCGGGTCTATGGCGCACATCAGCGCAAGCATTATAGCTTCTGTTGAACCCGTTGTTACAATAACTTCTTCAGGCGTTACGTCTATTTTGTTTTCCCTTTTAAGTTTTTTGACTATCTCTTCCCTGAGCTCACTCCTTCCTCCGGGAGGTGAATAGTGCGTGAATCCCTCTCTCAGTTTCTTGCGAGCAAAATCTATGATGTTTGAGGGGGAGTCAAAATCTGGCTCGCCCGGGCCCAGCGATACTATCCCTTCGTTCTCCTCAGCGATTTTTATGAGTTCTCCTATTGTTGATATGGGCAACTCCTCCTCTCTTTCAGAAATAATTTTGCGGGCCATAGTAATATATTGTATTTTGCAATAATATGTTTATGGACGGTCTCGAACCTTTCTTCAATCCACGCTCAGTTGCCGTGATAGGAGTATCCAGGGACCAGCGTAAAATAGGGCATGTTATATACAGAAATTTTATAGAGGGCAGTTTCAGGGGGAAGGTCTATCCTGTAAACCCAAAGGCCCAAAAAATTCTGGGAAGGAAATGCTACTCCAGTGTGGGGCACATAAAGGACGAAATAGACTTGGCGATCATATCAATTCCGGCAGACGCTGTTCCGAAGGCACTAGAGCAGTGCGGGAAAAAGGGTGTGCGTTCCGCCATAGTGATAAGCGGCGGGTTCAAGGAGATAGGGAAGAAGTCTCTCGAAAAAAAACTCCTGAAAACAGCCAGGAAATATAACATGAGGATAATAGGACCGAACTGTCTCGGGATATACGACCCGGACAGCGGTGTGGACACGGTTTTCCTTCCGAGATACAAACTGGGGAGGCCAAAATCGGGCAGCATAGCGTTTATCACACAGTCCGGGGCAGTCGGTTCGGTTGTCATAGACTGGATGGAGAGGAAGGGCTACAAGATTTCAAAATTCATTTCGTACGGGAATGCGGTTGATGTTGACGAGGCAGACCTGATGGAATACCTTGGAAGAGACAGAAAAACCAAAGTGATATGCGCGTATTTTGAGGGCGTGAAAGAGGGAAGAAAGTTCCTGGAGACGGCAAAAAGGGTAGCCAGAAAAAAACCAGTAATAGTTCTCAAGGGAGGGATAACCCCCGCGGGCACGAAGGCTGTTTCTTCGCACACGGGCTCGCTTGCCGGCTCCTTTGAAGTTTATTCTGCTGCCTTCAGGCAGGGTGGTGTGATACAGGCAGAAAACATAGAAGAACTCTTTGATTTTGCGCGTACCCTTTCCTCCCAACCAAGGCCGAGCGGAAACCGCGTGCAGATAATAACAGACGGGGGAGGATTCGGGGTTCTTTTCGCAGACCAGATCATAAAAAACGGACTCAGGCTTGCGAGGATGAGCAGGGATTCAACAGAAAAACTGCGAAAATTCATGCCACCTTACGTAATAATAAAAAACCCCATAGACCTGACGGGAGACGCGGACACCGAGAGATATTCAGGTGCGCTCAACGCGGCCATTGAAGACCCGAACGTGGATATGATCGGGCTTGTCGTTCTTCTTCAGGTTCCAAAACTCGGGGGGGAGATAGTTGATACGATCATAAACACCTTTCGCTCAAGCAAAAAACCAATTTTCGTCGTTTCTGCCGGCGGTGAATACACAGAGGTGCTCAAAAAAACCATGGAAGATGAAGGTATACCAACATTTTCGTGCCCCGAGAGCGCAGCAAGAGCGATGAAAATTCTCTACGATTTCGGGAAGAGGTTATGAGAAGAAAAGTCATCATAATGGGTGCTGCCGGAAGGGATTTCCACAACTTCAACGTGTTTTTCAGGGACAACAAAAATTACGAAGTCGTATGTTTTACAGCAGAGCAAATCCCTAATATCTCCGGGAGAAGATACCCGAAAGAACTCGCCGGAAAACTCTACCCTAAAGGAATAGCCATAGAAGAGGAAAAGCGCCTGCCGGAGCTGATAAGAAAACATGAAATTGACATGGTAGTTCTGGCCTATTCGGACCTCTCCTATGAGGATGTTATGCACAAGGCGAGTATGGTCAATTCGTTAGGAGCGGATTTCGTGCTCATGGGAAGCAGAACCACCATGTTAAAATCAAAAAAACCTGTTATTTCCGTGTGTGCGGTGAGAACCGGCTGCGGAAAGTCCCAGACCACCCGAAAGATATCCCTTCTGTTAAGAGAAATGGGATATCGCGTTGTGGTCGTGAGACACCCGATGCCGTACGGAGACCTCAGAAAACAGATAGTGCAGCGCTTTGCTGAATACGGGGATTTGTACAGGTATGAATGCACAATTGAGGAGAGGGAGGAATACGAACAGCATATAAAAAACGGGTTTGTTGTTTATGCCGGAGTGGACTACGGAAAAATACTCACGGAAGCGGAAAAGGATGCCGATATAATATTGTGGGACGGGGGAAACAACGACATTCCATTCTACAGGCCGGACCTCCACATAGTCGTCGTCGACCCCCACAGACATGGGCACGAAACCACCTACTATCCCGGCGAAACCAACCTTAGAATGGCGGACGTGGTTGTGATAAACAAGGAGAACACAGCAAAAAGAGAGAATATAGAGGAGGTTGAACGTGCGGTCAGAACGTTGAATCCGAAAGCAAAAATCATACATGCTGATTCGGAAATTTTTGCAGCACACGGAG
>CAZTCK010000001.1:21181-34183 GCA_964612625.1 uncultured archaeon
AATCCGAAAGCAAAAATCATACATGCTGATTCGGAAATTTTTGCAGCACACGGAGAAAAGATAAGAGGGAAGAGAGTTCTTGTAATCGAGGACGGGCCAACGCTGACGCATGGGGGGATGAGTTATGGAGCAGGACTGATCGCTGCCAGAAAATTCGGGGCGAAATCTGTAATAAAACCAAAAAAATATGCAGCAGGCAGTATCAGAAAAGCATACGAAAAATACAGGCAGATCACTGATGTTTTGCCGGCTCTCGGTTACGGAAAAAGTCAGATGGAGGACCTCAAAAAAACGATAGACAGAACGCCCTGCGACCTCGTGATAATCGCAACGCCGATAGACTTGGCAGAACTCATGAAAATGAACAAGCCTTCAGTTTACATTACCTATCATCTCAGGGAAAGGGGCAAGCCGACGCTGAAGGAAATAATATCGAGTTTCATCAGTAGAATGAAAATCAGACCATCTTCTCTATCTTCCTGACCTTTTCGAGAGGTGAGCATATGGTCAGAATATCGCCCTCTTTTATTTTCGTATCGGGTTTCGGTATTATCATTTTGTCATCCCTGTAAATACACGCAATCACAAATCCCTTTGATACCTCCGAAACCTTTTTCTTCAAAAACTTCGATTCCTTATTCACGGAAACCTCGAAAACTTCCCCCTTGCCGCCGGCTACGAGATTCACCAGCTGCTTTCCGGGCTTTTCCATGGCCCGTTTGAACGCAAGAACAGCGGTTGTTGTTGTGTTTATGAGGTTCGTCACCCCTATTTTGGTGAATATCCCTTCATTATCTGGCTGATTTATGCGCGCAATAATATTTGACACCCCAACCTCCTTTGCAAACTCGCAGACCATGAGGTTGGTCTTGTCATCACCGGTGACCGCCGCCACCACATCAGAACTTTCAATGTTGGCGTCCCTGAGAATGTTCTTGTCGGTTCCGTCCCCGTGAAGCACTAGCGCGTCCAGACGTTCAGCCAGTTCTTCAGAAAGTTTTTCATCCTTTTCTATCACAACAACATCATGCTTTTCTTCGACCAGAAGTCTGGAGAGCGCTTCACCTATCCTGCCTCCGCCCACAACAACTATTTTCATAGTTATAATTATCGAAACGTTATTAATTAGTTTACCACACGATAACCGTGAGTTTTGCCGTTTCTCCCTCCAGCAGGCCAACCCTCGTGACTTCGGCCTTGGTTATATTTCTCGGGATGCGCATACCGCAGTCGATGATAATGTCTGTTGCGTTCGACAGCACGATCTTCACATCATTTGGAAATATGCCGTATTCGTTGGTTTCGTAAAGGTAGAGATCCCTCGTGAGATTTTTGTAACCATAAGGAGTGCAGTACGTCTCGTTGAATACGCGTATCCTGCTGGTGTTGAACTCCCACCCCTCCCCTATGCACAGAGAAGATTTCCCGCTCATTAACACCTGAGATACCTGAATCGCCTTTGAATACAGGCGGTTCCGGTAAAATTTCCCCCCAAAATCAGATACATTCATATTGAGATAATTTATCGCGTACACGACCATTATGAAAAAAATGATACCAGCCACAAGGAACTCGAACACAAACTGGCCCCTCATAATAATCCATTCCATCAGCGTCAATAAAAATAAATGTTAGCGTCCCGAATAATATATTGTTATGAAAAAATTTTTTCCTGCACTGCTCATAATCATGGTCGTTCTCAGTTCCGGCTGCACAGTGCCATTTCTCGAAATCGAAATTCCCTTCCTCCCGGACATATTTCCGGGCATGCAGGTGAAAGAGCAGAGGCATGACATCATTTCAATAGAAAGATTGCAGGTAATACCTTCTCCTTCTCTCCGTCCCGGTCAGACAATACGCCTGCGTGCGGTAATAAAAAACCTTCAAAAACCGGAGTACGGACCGGTGAAGGATGTAATTGTGGGTCTTTACAACGACTGCGGTGTTTTTGATGTGGATGTCGATTTTTGCCAAGGCAGAAAATCAGAGGGAAGGGATGAAGATACCGGCATGTTTCAGTGCACGTTTGAAAAGATGTACCCCCAGTCAACGGCAGTTGTGGAGTGGAAATTAAGGGCAAGGAACGTAAACGTCGAGACTCCTTGTAAGATAGGCGTGCTTGCAAAATACAAATTCACAACCTATTCCACCACCTCTGTCACGTTTGTGAACAAGGCCCAGCTCGAGAGAATGATATCCGAAGGAAAGAGTTTTTCAGAAGTTGGCGTGGCCACGATAGGGGAAGGACCGGTAAAACCGTACATAGAGGTTCTGAACCAGCCTATAATTATTGACGAAAGGGAGGGAGGGACGGGGCTGATGAGTTTCTGGATAGAAAACAGGGGGTTCGGTGTTCTTGACATAGCAGAGGCCGGTAAAGGGAATGTTATATTTTCCGATTCATGCGAAAGAGGAGATTACAAAAACAAACTCTGCATACATGTAGAAAGTGAAGTGGTGTCAAAACCTTTAGAGGGAACCGGCACCGTACCCATTCTGAAATGCATACAGGAACACATGAAAACAAAGGATGAAAATGGGAATGAAGTTTACAGCGCAACATTCATAGGAAGAAAAACCCCGAAGTATTCGTGTTCTATCACACTGCCTGACCCCTCGAGGGTAAAAGAGGAAAAAACGTATCAGATATCGGCTGAGATAGGGTATACCTACAAGTTCACCAAGGAGACAACAATCACGATAAAGCCGCACATCAGGCTGTAAACATATAAAAGCTTGTTCACGTATAAAATAAATATGGCCGGTATATTCGATAGAAAATCGAAATTCCTTTTGCTGTTATGCGTACTGGCAATAGTGACAAGTTCCGGATGTGTAACAGGAACGAATCAGACAACGGGCGGACCGGGAATAGTGGTGGAGAAGTTTGAAACATCGCAGACTCTCATAGAATCAGGAGAACCGGTAAGTCTCCAGCTCGAAGTTCGCAACATGGGAGATTACAACGGCGAGATGGGTCTTGGGGCCCCCGTAATTGCGGAGATAATGTCCCTGGACCCGACAGAGTGGGTAGTGACACCATCAACCATAATCGACCTCGGGACGCTTTCCGCGCCCGACCCGGAATCGCAGACCCGGGGAGGTCTGGGCAAAGCGACATGGAACCTTGTAGCTCCCATGCTTGACAGAGGTCAGAGAAAGACATACGAAATACGCGGCAGGGTGTACTATCAGTACGAGACCAAAGCCATAAAACCAATATGGTTCGTTACAGCGAATGAACTGGAAGCGATAGTGAAGGCAGGAGAGTCTCTCGCCGCTGAGCCGACAACGGTCACGGCGGGTCCTCTGAGCGTCAATGTAAGGGCGGGAAACTTCGTGAAGCAAACAGAATGGAGAAATGCCAGATTCCAGCTGGAAATAGAAATACACAACGCTGGTGGAGGAAGGATAATGGGTGACAAATATCCGGTTGCGATACAGGTTGAATGGCCTCCATGGGTCGCGCCTGTTGAAGGAAACTGCCCGTCTGAGACGCTTCTGATAGGGACGCCCATATACGATGACGTGCCTCCTGGCCTTCCTGTCCCATCAGGAACCTTCATACAGGTGTGGGACGGGCAATCAACAGACTTAACGTGCGACTTTGAAGTGATAGACGTACCATCCAGCAGAACACAGGGAAATTTCGAGATAAAACTCGGATACATATATTCAGTGGATGCAACGACCCAGATAACAGTTAAAGGAATGGAGCAATTCTAAACCATTTTTATTTGTTTTTTCAAATTATATAGCATGAATAGTCAAAAGATTCTTCTGCTTCTCCTGGCTGTCATTATGCTCTCATCGGGCTGTGTTCTGCCTGCAGAATGGCCGGTGGACACCCGAACCACTACAGGGGGAGGGGTGGTTATAGAGCATTTCGGTCCTGATTTCAATGAAGTCCGTTCCGGGGAGGAAGTTGTTTTCACGCTCAGGGTCAAGAACACCGGTTCGGTTATGGCGCAAAACGGGTTTGCTGAACTCCTTGGTCTTGATCCTGAGTGGAAGCCGGGAGCAGGGGCTACGACCAGCGCAACAGGGGAGGTATTTCCAGATGAAGAACGGTGCAGATACACGAACAAGGGCATAAATCTTCTTCCTGGAGACCCGGAGTCCGGGATATCCGGAGGAGAGGAGACATGCACGTGGAGATATGTCGCTCCCAATGTTCTGCCGGGTCTTACCATACACTCGAAACCAAGGGTCAGGTTTTACTATTCCTACCGCTCCGACACTATCAAAACGATAACCCTTCTCCCCAAAGAAGAACTCAAAAGGCTCCAGTCACAGGGAAATCCCCTGCCGATAGAATCCTACAGCAAAACCGCATCACCCGTCTCGATTGACATCGAGGCGGCAAGTCCGATACGGACATATGGAACGGAAGTGGAATTCCCCCTGATAATAAGGGTAAGGAATATTGGAGGGGGAACCGTTTGTTCCTCGGTCGATGCGTGCAAAAAGGAAGGATGGTCTTCCGAAGAAGGTCTCTACAAGGTTGATGTAGAAATACTCCTGCCTTCGGGGATGGGATTGCATGTATGCAAGCCGAAAGAGAGGGTTGTTTTGATAGGCAACAGAGAACAGACCATTTCCTGCAGGATATCGGCAATCGTTCCTGAAAAGGGAATTATACAAAAGAACATAGAAGTGCGTTCAGACTACGGCTATTTCGTGGACAAAACATCAGACGTTTTTGTGCGGCCGTCCATTCTGGCGGAGCAACCTTCGACTAAAGAATAAAAGCACGCCGGATTATTATAAATTATGAGAAGGTACATATTTCTTTCCGTGCTTTTAATACCTACCCTTATTTTTTCCGGATGTATACAGCAGGGAGGCAGTTCCGGCCTGGGGATGGTTATAAAAGAATTCAGCGTCCATCCCGGAAAAGTAAAGGGTGGGGAAACATTTGAGATAAGGATGAAAGCGAGAAATGAGGGTTCTGTCAACGCTTACAATGTGCACGCTGAACTTTACAACACAGACCTCTTCATTTCGGGAAACACCCTTTCAATTTCATGCACCCCCGCGGTAACATGTTCACAAAGCAGAGTACTTGCAGGAGACCCTGACAGCGGTGTCGGGGGAGGTTCGCTGACATGTGTATGGGAATGTGAAGCTCCGCTTATTCCAGAGGGGACGTCTGTGACGTTTAACCCCATGGTGAGACTTTATTATGCATACGAAACACATGTGATAAAATCGCTCACAGTAGTTTCTCAGGATGAACTTATCAGCATTCAGGACACGGGAGGAGCGCTTCCCCTGGAAACGATAAGCACAACAGGAGGGCCAATCGCCATGGATATCCGAACAAGGGCACCCATTCGTTTCCAGAGACGTGAAGAATCTGTGACATTCCCGGTCGAAGTGAATATAAGAAATGTTGGCGGCGGGACAGCATGCGCTGCGAGCCTGGAGGGAGGGCCGGACGAGTGCGAAGATACGCACAACTGGAACAAAGTTGGCCTTTTCTTTCCGGAAGAAAACCTCGGGATCACGTGGATTTCCTGCAGTGGTATTGACGATAATCAAATAGTTGAACTTTGGGAAGGAAGGGAAAAAAGCGTCATGTGCAAGGCGATCATGCCTCTTAACTGGGGCCCGTCCGGTATCGTGCAGAGAAGTCTGGAATTCATGGCAGCATATTCGTACTTCATTGATGCGGGAGCATCTGTTGTTGTTGAGGGGATGTATTGAAATCACTCAGTCTCCTTTGGGGTCCCTTTTCTTTTTCAGGTTCAATTTTTCCGTAAACTCCGTCGTAACCAGGTTTTATCGTTATACACCCGTTTCTGACTTTGAGTATAAGGTCAACAATTTTCTCCTCAGCAACCCTTTTCATCATCTCTTCTTCTGCTTCCAGAAGGACGTTCAGTTCTGAACCGAATGCGTTCACAAGACGGTTGTACCTTTCCCATACCTTCCTTGAGCTCACGCCAGTGGCCATGACAAACGATATGATTTCTGACAGGGGCAGTAAGGAGCGGAAGGGTTTCGAACCCTTAGGGATGAATCCCTCCGGTCGGTCTGCAAGTTCACTGACTCTGTGCAGAACCCCAATGGTAAGTGGCTTTTTGCAGACAGGACATATATTGTTGTATTTTTCGGCATCTTTCGGACTCAGGGAAATTCCGCATTCTCTGTGTCCATCATAATGATATTTTCCGTATGATGGGTCGACCTCAATTGTTTCAACCAGACCATCTCCTGTACGAATAGCCTTTATGAGGTTGTTGTATGTCAACTCATTCAATTCGAAAACAGTTGCCTCCCTTCCAATTCTCCACGGCCAGAAAGAATGCGAATCCGAAAACGATACGAGCGAGAACCTGTCCAGAGAGGAAAGTCTCCAGTTCATCGGCGGGTCTGAGGAAAGTCCGGTTTCAAGGGCGTGTATGTGTTTTGTTTGGTCCTGAAAGCACTCATCAATCGTATCAAAACCGGACTTCGAGCCGAACAACGAAAACCACGGCGTCCATATATGAGCAGGTATGACCTCATTTTTTGGGTTTATCTCCGTGACCATCTCAACCAGTTCGGGGGATGTTATGCCACAAACCGGTCTCCCGTCTGCTTCAAGGTTGACCCCTCTTCTCCTGAGGGACTCGTTTATCTGCTCAACTGTTCCGAAATCAGGGGAAAGGATGATGTTGTGTATCCTCTTTATTTCGTTTCCCTGCCTGTATACGCTCGAAATCTCGGTTGTGAGGATGAAAGGGAATCCATCAGGCGTTTTGAGGATTCCTGTCCCGTCTTCCATCAACTCTTTTTTGAGTTCCTTCAGCCAGAGGGGGTGTGTGAAATCCCCGGTCCCTAGAAGGTTCACGCCCTTTATCCTTGAGAATTTCACGAGATTGTGTATGTCCAATTCCCTGCTCGTTGCCCTGGAAAATCTCGAATGTATGTGAAGGTCTGATATTATCTTCATAAACACCCGCTAAACAATAGGTTGCAATGCCTATAAATGGGTAATGGGCTCGCTGGGATGTGCACACGAAAGTCCGCCTTTCGCGGACCAGTCCGCATTTTCAAATGCGGCCCGTGCTTTGAACCCAGGACTTCCGCAGCCAGAACATCACGTTCAAGCCTCTTCGGCTGTCTCGGTTAAAGCTGGACAAGCTGTTTCGAAAGCTTGCCGGACATATAAGACCGACGCTCTAACCAAGCTGAGCTACGAGCCCGGATTGCGATGCTGATGATATATTCTAAATCACATTCCTGCTTAAATAATTTCTTCTGCCAAAAATTTATAAATACCACCCGTATATAATATCTATCCTGCTCGAATCAAATCGGTAAATAGAGGTGATAATATGAACGGAGGAACACAGGGCGTGCAACCCATCTTTATACTTTCCGAAGGTACATCGAGGACCAGAGGAAGGGACGCCCAGAAGAACAACATAATCGCAGCGAAGATAGTGGCCGACGCTGTGAGAACCACATTAGGCCCCAAGGGAATGGACAAAATGCTGGTCGATTCGCTGGGAGACGTGACCATAACGAATGATGGTGCAACAATACTCAACGAGATGCAGATAGAACACCCAGCTGCGAAGATGATGGTTGAGGTTGCAAAAACCCAGGACGAAGCAGTGGGCGATGGAACAACAACAGCGGTTATAATAGCAGGGGAACTTCTCAGCGAAGCGGAAAAACTGCTGGATCAGCAGATACACTCGACTGTGATAACCAAGGGATTCCGGCTGGCCAAATTCAAGGCACTCGAAATCGTTGAAAAACTGGCAAAGAAAGTCGACATAAACGACGACAAAACCCTGAAAAAAATAGCCAACACAGCGATGACAGGAAAGGCGGCAGAGAGGGCTTCCGAGAAACTCACCGACCTCGCTGTTCGTGCGGTCAAGAAAGTGGCAGAAGTCAGGGACGGGAGAATCGAAATAGACACGGAAAATGTGAAAATAGAGAAAAAACAGGGCGGTTCAATGTCTGATACAGAGCTCATAGACGGCATAGTTCTGGACAAGGAGGTCGTTCATTCAGGAATGCCCAAGAGGATAGAAAAGGCAAAAATCGCTCTCATTGACTCGGCTCTGGAAGTAAAGGAACTGGAAGGGGACGCCAAGATTAACATAGACTCGCCGGAGAAACTCCAGGCGTTCCTCGAGGAGGAAGAAAAAAGCCTGAAAGAGATGGTTGATACCATAGCAAGGACAGGAGCGAACGTGGTGTTCTGCCAGAAGGGAATTGACGATATAGCCCAGCACTATCTGGCGAAGGCAGGGGTGCTTGCTGCCAGAAGAGTGAAAAAATCGGATATGGACAAGCTCTCGAGGGCAACAGGAGCAAAAATAGTGACTAACATAAAAGACCTCGACAAATCCGATCTGGGATATGCGGGTGTTGTCGAGGAGAGAAAGATAGCGGGGGATGAAATGATATTCGTCGAGAAATGCAGAGAGCCGAAGGCGGTTACGATACTCATCCGAGGCGGCAGTGAGCACGTGGTTGACGAGGTTGAAAGGGCAATGGAAGACGCTATCAAGGGAGTGGCAGCTGCGTTGGAACTCGGAAAGGTGGTGCCAGGAGGCGGAGCAGTTGAGATTCAAATAGCAAAACAACTGAGGAAGTATGCGGAATCATTCAAGGGAAGAGAGCAGCTTGCAGTAAACGCGTTTGCCAACGCTATGGAGATAGTTCCGAAGAGTCTTGCTGAAAACGGCGGGCTTGATCCGATTGATAAACTTGCGCAGTTAAGGTCAGAGCATGACAGGAACAGACTCTCAGCGGGACTCGATGTCTTTACCGGTAACATCAGAGACATGATGGCACTCGGTGTGATAGAGCCTCTGAAGATAAAAATACAAGCTATAAAAAGTGCAAGCGAGGTTGCAGAGATGATACTGAGAATTGACGATATGATATCAGCAGGAGGGGAAAAGGAAAAGACGCCCTCTCTACCGGGCGGACCTTCGGGCGAATTCTAAACCCTCCCAACTTTTTCTTTTTATGAAAATATTTATATTGGGACAGCGCCAAATATTTATTATGACACCAGACATTTCCGGTTCGGAGGAGGAATACGAGATAATCCCCACATCTCCATTGAGGAGGCTCGAGAAAAGGATAGAAAAGATAGAAAGCGGGAGTTATTCTTCTGAAATACAAAAACTCATAGAACAGGTTGTTGAACTCATAAAAACCAACCAGAAGATTATAGACGACAGCATAAAGGCCAACAACGACCTGATAGCAGAGGTCTCGAAACTTCCGAAAAAAATAGATGACCTGATTTTGGAGATGAGGGAGTTCATGAAACTGCTGAAGGTTTCCGCGGAAGAGGAAGAGGTTTCGAGCATTTCGAAGGAGGTAATGTCTCCTCTTGTGAATAAACTTACGGAACTGATAGAGCAGAACAAAAAGAGCTTCGAAACAAACCAGGCTGTCCTGACGACACTGGGGATTATTGAAAAGCGGCTTAAGCGTCTTTACACAACCGCGCCCCCTGCTACAGCCCCGTCTGTCCCAAGACCGCCTGCACCCGAAGGATACAGATAAAGAATTCGGAGGGTCATGCACTTATGCTGATTAAAGGAGGTAAGAAGATGAAGGGAATTACGCCTATAATCTCTATAATAATACTTCTGCTGATAACGATAGGTCTGGCAGCGGCAGCGTGGACATTCATGGGGAGCTACATGAGCTCAATCACGGAGAAGGTGATAGACAGGACAACCCAGAAGTGCATAACCGATACTCAGGACGGTAGCCAGGATGTGATGGCAATAATCCATAACATAGGAACTTCAACAATTAACATAGAGAGAGATATAGTGATTATGGAACCTTCAACGGATACGGTTATTACAGATGCAAGCTGGACAAATCTGACCAACGCAGCAATAACAGAAATAAAGTCCGGAGATTTTGCCAAAGTTACCATAGATTGCTGCGGCGGAACGGGAGAAGATAGCTGTCCCAAGACATGTTCATTCACAATTCTGCTTGCGGGCAGACCATATGATATAGGTTACTACTGCCCAGGCTCTTAAACACCCTTATTTTTGAATTTTTTAATGTCCAGCTTACCCTGAGCCAGTCTTCCCTTTCCCCCTCCGGACCCTCCGTATTTTTTGCACAGATTTTTTACGATCTTTGCTATGTCCTTCTTTTCGCTCATCCCAACAACATCCCCGTTTTTGTTCACGAGAATTATGGTGAGTTCCGGATGTTTCGAAACAATGGAATCGCAAAGTACAATCATCTCCTCTCTGCCTTTGTCCACCACATCGAATATCTCCCCATTCTTCGCTCTTTTCACCATATCCTCGACCTCTGATATAACCATCTTTCTTCTGTGTTTTTCAAGTTCCTTTTTCCTCTCTTTCCACATCTCAAAAACAATTTTACAGGCCTCTTCCAGTCCCCTGACTTTCTTCCTTTTTCCGTGCTTCCCGACTGTTTTTTCGCATTCCAGTATGCCTGCTACAAACCTCCTCACACTTTTTGCAACCTGGTCTGGCGGAACGGAGAAGAAATCACAGCATGCCCTCAGCTCCGCCGAGGCATCCCCTTCCGGCTCCACATCTACGACTTTCTTCAAATCCCGTATAACTTCACGGAATATAGCCCTTTCCCTTTCCATCGCTTTCGCGGCCTCTTCGCCCACCGTGAACTCTATCCTGTCAACACCATCTTGTATTTTGGTGGCTCTCAGAATCTTTATAGCCCCGATTTCACTCGTGTTGTTTACATGTGTTCCCCCGCATGCCTCAACGTCCACGCCCTTTATATTCACTATCCTCAAAACCTTCCCCGGAACAGCACCGCCCTGGTAAATTCTCATTCCGAATTTTTTCTCGGCTTCATTTCTTGGCATAAGAAGTTTCTCGACTTTTATACCCTT
Organism: uncultured archaeon; assembly: GCA_964612625.1. GTDB lineage: Archaea > Aenigmatarchaeota > Aenigmatarchaeia > QMZP01 > QMZT01 > CAZTCK01. The sequence goes on from CAZTCK010000001.1 coordinate 32,061, forward strand.
CCTGACGATACTGTTGGCGATAAACTCAATTTGCTCGAGTTCTTCCGGTGTTATTGGCTGATAATGCGTAATGTCAAGATGTGATTTTTCCTCTGTTTTTTTTGCTCCGGCCTGATTAACATGGCTGCCGAGAACCTTTCTTGCGGCAGCATTGACGACATGCGTTGCGGTATGCTGCTGCGATAACTTCAGTCTCCTTTTCCATTCAACCCTCCCCTTTACATTCTCCCCTTCCTTCAACCCGTGGTTTTTTTCGAGTCTGTGTACAATAATCCCGCCTTGCTTGAAAACATCATCAACCCTCTTCCCGTTTATTTTTCCCCTGTCATGAAGCTGCCCGCCCGATGTCGGATAAAAAGCAGTTTTGTCAAGCACGACAAACCTCCCAATAACTTTCACGACTTTTGCACGGAATTCAAGTTTTTTGTAATCTCCGTAATAAAGGATTTCTGTATCCGGAATCCCGTCCAGTGGCAGTTTCTCTGACCTTTCACTCTCCGTTACCTGCTCCCTTTTTTCGTGAAGTTCCGAGACCTTTGCATAGAAATCATCTGGTATGTCTATCTTCTCCCCTCTGCTTTCAAGGATGTCCTTTACCACTTCCGGCGGTATGCCATGACTGTCGTAAAGCCGGAGAAGTTTCTTTTCGTCTATGCCGTTTTTGGTCATTTTTTCAACTATTCTCACAGACTTCTTCCTTGTGCTTTCATATTTCCTCTCTTCAACTTCAAGTATCCTAGCGACATTATCGATGTCTTCCGACAACTCCGGAAAAATGGGTCTGAGGTAGCGTGCATGCCACTCACATACTTTGGCTAGGTCGACATCCCATCCGTATTTGTTCTTGAAGACCATACTTCTCCTGGCAAGCATCCTGAGATTGTAACCACCACCCGTATTGCTCGGCAATCCCCCGTCTCTTAATGCAACGAGAAGACTTCTGGTGTGTTCAGCAATGGAATAGACACCCGAAAGAGGCAGTATGAAGTCTTTGAGTTTGTCCACGTTCATGCCGACTCTTCTCGCAACGACTTTCCACGCCTTTTCAACATTTTCCACCTCGTCGAGATTCAGAAGACCTGCATGGGGAACATATCTTCTCAGAATATCTCTATCTATCTCAAGACCTGTGACTGAAAGAAGTTTTTTTATCACGCCAGGAAAGGTTGCATCGTAAATGGTCTCACAGCCCCGCGAAAACCACGCATTCCTTTCCTGTCCCATTCCCATGTCCAAGACTTTTATTTCAAGTTCCCGATATCCTGAATTTGTCTGTTCATACAGCATGTAGACCTGGTTTCCAAGTTCGCATCCTTTTGAGAAAAATTCCATGCAGGAGCCGAAGTTTCCTCCACCTGCCCACGCATCCTCGTGGAAAATTATATCGGAATTTTTGAGTCCGAGACCCTTCCTGAGCCAGAGGTGTATGTCCCTGAAAACGCGGTCTTGGTCCCAGTCTTCGGGTCTGACAAACATGTGCTGGCCTATCATAACGAAACCGGTGTTGTGCGATTCCGTAATTCCGACATTGTCTATATCGGTAAATCTCAGGCAGAACTGGGGAATAACCAGAGGGTTCGCAGGAGGTTCCACCTCACCGGAAATGACATAGGGCTGAAACGCCGAAATGGAAGCATTTGTATATTCCATGGTGGGGTTCCATCTGGCAACAACAGGATACCTCCTTATAGGTGTGTATCCGAGTTTTTTGAACATTTTTGAAAACCTGAGCCACACCTCGATGTAGTCCATGTCCCTTGCCGGAGAATTTCCTATAAATGAAAATCCCTCTCCGCTGCACAGCGGCTCACCGCATACGTTCCGTTCGGGGTCTGTCGTCCAGAAGGGCTTTTTACACTTAATGCACACCTTCCTTTCAAAACCTTCTTCCCTCAAAACAGATGTGGCATAATATTTCTCCGGGTCAGACCAGAATCTGGGTCTGAATTCCTTCTTTATATCCTTGTCTGATTTCATAATTTATAATTTTCGGGTCCTTTACTTAAATTAGAATCTGTACGATGCCTTTATCCTGAAATCAAAACCCCTCTTGCTATTTTTGGCATTGAAGGCGAGTTCAAGCTTCTCCGAGGGTTTGAATTTTCCGCTTACGGAAATCGGTT
>CAZTCK010000001.1:34283-63203 GCA_964612625.1 uncultured archaeon
GAGTATTTTATTTTTTCCCCTGTAAGACAGGATGCTGTTCTTCAGTGTGTTTATCTTCCTTTCCCCGTACCTTTCAAAGATTTCCCCAATCCCGCAAATTGTTATATCACCCTCCTTGTTGACGTTTACACATTCAACAACATTTTCGAAAAAATCGTGAGGAAGCTTTTTCTTAATCACCCTTTTTAACTTCACAAACTCCTCTCTTCGCTGCTTCGCTGGAATGTTTTTTCCCGGAAGAAAATCATCATATCTTCCGGGCATGCGGAGCACTTCACCAACTTCTTTTCTGATCTCGGTTATTACCCTCTCTGCGTGCATATATTCCTTCCTGTTCCTGTACGCTCCTTCTGCTGTCCCGGCCACCAACGAAAAAATCAAAAACGGCAGAACTACCTTTCTATAATTCATACTGTTAATATTTCGACTGAAAAAATAAAAACCAAAACAGATTTTGGAGAACTAGCCGAAGAGTGCCCCTAAACCTGCGGCAGCTTCTTCCGCCTTCTCTTCTTCCTTTTTCTCCTCTTTCTCTTCCTTCTTCTCCTCACCCTTTGGCTGTTCTGCAGGTGCTGCTGCCTGAACCACCGAAGCACCTTTTATGGCCTCGTCTATGTTGATATCCTTGAGATTTGCAACCAGTGCCTTTATCTGTGCTTCGTCCACTTTTGCTCCTGCAGCGGTCATTACCTTCTTGACGTTTTCCTCATTAACTTCCTTTCCCAAAGAGTGCAGGAGTAATGCCGCGTATACCATTTCCATCTTTACCCCTCCTTTGTTGTTTTATCATCATGAGTTTCTGTCTCTTTCCCCCCGCTTTCTTCCTCTGTTTCCTTCCCGGTCATTTCCAGATTCCCAACCTTCCCCTTAAGCACCTCTGCGCACGCATACGCCTTTGCGAGCACGCTTCCCATAGTTTCCTTGGTAAGGATATTTGCCTCGAGTGCAACGGATATCGCCTCTTTGTGTGCCTTTGCCAGCAAGAGCGGAAGCGTCTCAGCGCTCGGAATCCCCGCATTCAGCGCAAGATTAAACGCATTTGTGTAAGCGCTTGCGATATCATTCTCGTATTTTTCTCTGGGCACAAAAAGGATATCCTTCATATATATCATGCCCCTGTCATAAACAGCTAGCAGATTCAGGGATATTTCAACCGGTTCTATCCCGAGTTTCATGAGAACGTCAGCAACAGGTTTTGTTATTTCCTCCCCTTCTTTGACAACCACCGTGTCCTTTTTCACAACTATCTTGTCACCTTCCACCCCTGCAGGGATCTTAATTCTCTGCAGTTCCCCTATTACAGGACCGGGCTTCAGATTGGTTGGACCTTCCTTCACTATTATATCCTTCGTGGCCACATCACCGGGTTTTGCAGGTGCGGACGATTTTGACGATTCTATTATCTTGGCCAGTTCAAAGGGGTTGACCTCACTGAGCAGGAGCGCGGGCTGGTTTTTTATCTGTTCTTCCAGCTTTTTGAGGCCGTCTATTTTAGAGTTTTCTATTGCAAATTTCAGCGAACTTTTTCTCACCATCTTTATAACTGCTTTCCCCCTTAGCTTTTCCCTTATCTCCTGAAGCTGTCTCGCGGGAAGTTTGAACATGTCGAGTATCCCTATTACCGGATATTTTTTAAGTTCTTCCTCGAGTTTCTTCACCGCAAGTTTTTTTCTTTCGGAAACCATCCTCACACCCTAAGTTTTACAGACGGACCCATCGTAAGCTTTATGAACGCCCCCCTGATGTTTGCCCTCCCCTTCGGAAGTTTTTCCTTCACGAAATTCATGACCGCGATGACATTCTTCATGATTTGTTCATCTTTCATATTTTCAGTTCCTACAGGAACGTGAATTACAGGAGAGTCTTTGAGCTTTATCCTTACCATCTTTTTGCTCATTTCAATGAAAGGTTTTACGCTTCCTTTTGGCGGGATGGGTTTTGGCATCTTTCCTCTTGGCCCCAAAACAACACCAAGCGTTTTGCCCACCAGCGGCATGAGCGGTGCCTCGCAGAACCACCACTCATATTCGTTTGCGTATTTTTTCAGTTTTTTCTTGTCTTTCCCCAGTTTCTCAAGTTCGTCTTTTGTCACAACCATGACGCCTGCTTTTTTCGCTTCCGAAAGCAGAGAATCAACAATAAATATAGACTTGCTTTCCTTTCCTCTGCCCTCCGGAAGCGGGAATTCTAGATTGAGTCTGTTTTCAGGTTTTTTGAGGTCTACGTTCTTGAGACTGATTGCAAGATCCCAAGTCTGAAGAAAATTCCTCTTTTTCGCTTTTTCTTTCGCTTCCTTTATTTCCTTCAAAAACTCTTCTGCCATGATTCAACCTCCTGCTTACGCAGTAAACGGTCAGATTCTTAATTGTTGTATGCGAATGTATTTAAATATTACGCAAGAATCAGCCAGGCCATATAAAGAAGGAAGAGATGCCTGAGAGGAAGAATTACATGTCTTTTTTTCACAACAGAGACGATGGAAAGAATGCAGTTAATGGTAAAAAGACAAAACCAGGGCGGAAACATCGCGAAAATTATACCCTCCGAGAGCCTGTCGCTGGTGAGGTCAACAAAATAGCCTTCTTCGGATGCCCTGCCAAACTTCCTGGCTACTAATCCGTCAAGCCAGTCGAGAATGAGCACAGAAAGAAGAAACAGCAGCGAGAAAGGCGGGAATGTCCTGAACGCCACAAGAAAACCCAAAGAAAGGATGACCGAAAGCCCGGAGAGTATGCTGGGCTCAACGTTCGGAAGGGGGAGGAAGAGACCTATTCCGTCCAGGGTTTTTCTTATTTTTTTCACAAAGCCAAACTTGCTGTTTTCAGACAAAACAACACCCCCGCAACGATTGTTAAGGAAATTTCGAATACAACTTTATTTCTGTACGTGTAAGGAGATATGTGGAGGAACACAACCTTATCGGAGTACGGATAGAACGGCATTGATTTCCCGGTAATGAAATCAATTGCGAAATGAAGTATCACACACACTGCCCCGATGCTGACAGCCGAGGGGTCAAAAAATATATATGCTGCACAAAAAAGTGCTGAAAAGACGGAAAGTCCGTACATTTCATGAAATCTTGTCCTTGCCTCTGCCCCGAACCTTCTTTTCACCACCCCTCCCCTGACTTTTAAAAGATACGGGATATGTGTCAGATCTATGAGGACAGACGCCAGAAATATGAGCACCACGTATTTCCATGCGTTACCAAAAGCGAAATCAACTACAAGGTAGTTGAACAGAAAATGAAAAAGAGGATTCATGTTCTCCTCCTGAAATATTTCCCGAGGAACACTGAAAACTCCCTGTCTCTTGCAATCAGTTTTTCAACATCCCCGGTTTTCAGTATCCTGAAGCCCTTTGAGATACCCTCTGCTATATGCGATCTGACTCCGTCCTCGAGCAGTTTCTTTCTGCTTCTTGAGAGAAAACTCTCAAGAAGTTTTCCGAATTCCCTGTACTTTCTCTTTACTTCAGCCACCCATCTGCTGCCTTCGATGTGCGCTTTATTCCCGTATTTTTCCCTGAATTCTTTTACGTGTTTTGCGGAACGAACCGGCGGGCCATTCACCTTCCTGATTTCAGGGAGTTTCCACGTTTTCATTTCCAGGAGCATATAAGAGGATTTCTCGTCGCTCCACACCTCGGTCATGAAAACTTCAAATTCGTTATCATGCGCGAGATTCACAATTCTGTTCATGGTCTTTCTCATCTGTGCCCAGAGAATATCATCAACAACAGGCGGTCTCTTGAATTTCACCACGAAAAGCTCAGTTCCCCTCTCTTTCAGGACTTTTCTTAACTCATTTCTCTTCATAGGAATTTTTTCTATTTCAAAAAACCTTTCCGAAGGTTTTTCGACAAACTTTCTGCATGTTTCTACAAACTTTGCGAAGTTCCCTTCGGAGAGAGCCGCAGCCACATTTCTCTTGGGGTCGGTAGGGTCTATGACTATAAGCGGCTGGCCTCTGAAATAGTCCTCGGGCCTTTCTATGGCGGAATGGCCCTCAAGGTCTATGAATTCTCCGAATTTCCAGTTTCTTGCGGATTTAACGAGGTTTTTGAATGTTCTGTATTTTATGATAAGAAGTTCACAAAGATACCCGGAGAATCCCTGCGTGCGTATATCAGACCCGTAAACATCCATTGCCTTGCAGAACTGCTTCAACAGCCTAACCTCTTTTGACATTTCAGGTCTGAGGTGTTTCAGTACGTAATTGTTGTGGAATGGTGTACGGTCAACAGCAGATTTTATTTTGGAGGCAGATTTTACCCTGTAACACGGCACGATATCAAGAGAAAAGCCGTTCACCTTTCCCTTGACATACGGATGTTCGGCATACGAAATCTCGTATCTGCCGCCAAGTTTCTTTACGATTTTCCTTCCGATATCAAGACCAGTTTTTTCGAGTTTCTCTCTCGGATACGATACAGGGAACATTATGAATATGTCTATTTCCTTTTTGTCTGTGAGCCATGTGTCGCGGATAAGCGAACCCGCAAGTGTTTTCTCGAGACCGAGTGGTTTTATTACAGCGTCTACCGCATCAAGAACCCTTTTCAGAACACATGAAAGTTCACGTCTTTCCTTTTCATTCGGGGTTATTCTTCTGATCACTTTCTTCAGAATGGTGTCCATAATAAACTATTTATTTCGCTCCAATTAAAATAAAGTGTCTGGTGTCCGCATGCATGCACGAAAAACGATACTGGATGAGATTGTTGATACCGAAAGACCAGTAACCTGTATATGTCCGGAAAGCCCGGTTGTGTGCAGAAAAGATTCCAGCATAAAGGATGTTCTTAAAATCATGCTCGGGAAAAAGTACAGAAAACTTCCGGTACTTGACAAATCAGGGCGTTTAAAAGGTGTTATTACCTCTGTAGACATGCTGAATCTTCTCGGCGGCGGCGAAAAATACAGGACATTCAGGAGATGCAGGGAAAGCCTCAGAGCAAAGATTGAAAAATTCATGACAGACCGTGCGGCAACAATAGAACCGAAGACGAGCATAGGCGAAGCTGCAGATGTTTTCAGAAAGGAGGGCAGGGGATTTTATCCGGTTGCTGATTCGGGAAGGATAGTATCTGTTGTTTCCGAATGGGATATCGTGAAACTGCTGAAAAAACCGACAGGAATTAAGGTTTATGAGGTTATGTCAGAAAGGCCGATTGTGGCAAGGGGAGACTACATAGTATACGATACTGCTAAAATGATATGCAGGGGAGGCTTCAGGAGATTGCCGGTTGTCGAAAACGGGATACTGACAGGAATAGTGACACCAACCGATATTCTCAACCATTTCATAAGGGGCGGATCAAAAAACCTTCTGCATGACGCAACACCCCTGGAGATGATTATGAAGAAGAATGTGGTGACGGTCAGTCCGGATGAAGACATCTTTTCTGCGGTAAAAACCATGAAAGGCAGGAGAGTCGGAGGCATGCCTGTTGTGGAAGACGAGGAACTTCTTGGTATAATAACCGAGAGGGACATACTGGATGTAATCGCATGAAAAAAATAGACGAAGAGGAAATGAACAGAATTATAGAAGAACTGAAAGACGCCCTTGTTGTGGTAGAGGGCAAAAGAGACGAAAAAGCTTTAAAAAGCCTCGGGGTGAAAGATATTATTACCATCGACGGGAAACCGCTTTACGAAGTGGCTGAAATCCTATCGAGGTCAAAAAAGGACATAGTCATACTGACAGATTTCGACAGAAAGGGCAGGGAGATGAGAAATAAGCTGAGAAACCTGCTCCAGAGACGCGGGAAACATCCCAATTCAAAATTAAGAGGAAAGATAATGTCTTTGGGAAGAAACAAAATCGAAGACTTCGGAAATCTTGATATCCGAAGCTCTCTTAAGGAGGTTGATGTTTATGTCAAAACTTGCACCAAGTTCAATAAAATACGTGATAAAAGCGGAAATAGACGCAAAAGGGGTAATAGAGAAACCTGATGTTATAGGGGCTATTTTTGGTCAGACCGAGGGTTTGCTCGGTCCGGATCTCGACCTCAGGGAGCTCCAGAGAACCGGGAGAATAGGGAGGATCGAGGTCAACATAAAATCGGAGAAGGGCAAATCACACGGGGAGATTATAATACCTTCTTCTCTTGACTCAGCCGAGACAGCCCTTATAGCAGCAACGCTCGAAACTATAGAAAGGGTAGGTCCCTGCTCGGCAAAGATAACGCTGAAATCAGTAGAAGATACAAGAGAAGCAAAAAGAAAATTTGTGGTGGAAAAGGCCAAAGCGATACTCAAGGAATTGCTTGACAAGGGCATACCGGATACGTCAAAAATAGCAGAGGAGATAAAGGAGGAGATAAAGACCTACGAAATAACAACATATCACGGACTTCCGTGCGGCCCCAACCTTCTTGACTCAGAAGAGATAATCATCGTTGAGGGAAGGGCAGACGTGATAAACCTCGTGAAGTACGGAATAAAGAATGTAATAGCCATAGAAGGGAGTTCGATTCCGCAGGCTATAATTGACCTTTCGAAAGAGAAGATAACAACAGCATTCCTCGATTCGGACAGGGGAGGAGACCTGAACCTCAAAAGCCTGCTGGAAACCGCGGACTTGGATTATGTAGCCATCGCTCCCGAAGGAAAGGAGGTGGAGGAACTCTCGAAGAAGGAGGTTTTCAAGGCACTGAGAGAAAAGGTTTCTGCTTCTCAGTTCAAGATGGAAAAGCACAACCAGGCAGACAGGAAGGAAAAACTACCTGCCAGACAATTTGCAAAACCACAGCCGAAAACAGCAAAGATAACAGAGGAACAGAGAAAAATTTTCAAAAAAACCCTGGACGAGCTCATAGGGACACGCGCTGCGTGTATTTTTGATTCAGACTTCAATCTGCTCGGGAAGGTCCCGCTGAAGGAGCTGCAAAACACGCTGAAAACACTGGACAATCCGTATGCGGTGATATTTGACGGCAAGGTGGATTACAAACTGGATATGATCGCCAGAAGGAAGGGTATAAAGTTTCTTGTGGGGATGGAAAAGGAGAGAATGAAATCGCATATAAACATACTCTCCAAGGAAGACCTATCATAATTTATTAGGACATAACCCCAAATATTTAAACGGCGGAAACATGGAAAATTTGCTCAGAAAACTCGTTGGTTCGTCCTCTGTTTCAGGATCCGAAGAAAACGTAAGGAATGTTATAGCAAAAGAAATCAAACCATACGTAGATGAAATACGGGTTGACAGGATAGGCAATCTTATCTGCAGAAAGGGTTCAGGCAGCCCGAAAATCATGCTGTGTGCCCACATGGACGAAGTGGGGCTGATTGTGAAGTATATAGACGAAAAGGGATTTATAAGATTCGAACCTGTTGGGGGGTGGGACCCGAAGATACTTCTGGCCCAGAAATTCAAGATACATGGCTCCAAAGGCCCGGTTGTCGGGGTAGTTGGTTCAAAACCGGTTCATCTGCAGGATAAAGAAGAAGAGAGAAAACCGCCAAAAATCAGTGACATGTTCATAGACGTTGGTGCGAAGGACAGGAAACACGTGGAAAGACTTGGTATAAACGTGGGGGATTTCATAACACATTACACCGATTTCAACAAACTGGCAGGCTCGAGGGTGACGGGACACGGCTTTGATGACCGCATAGGATGTCTGGTTATGATAGAGGTTATGAAAAATCTCAAGAAGTTCAGGGGTACGGTATACGCGGTGGGAACGGTGAAAGAGGAAATAGGGCTTGTTGGTGTGAGGGGTTCTGCATTCAGTATAAAGCCTGATGTTGTTATAGCAATTGACACCACAATATCTGGTGATACACCGGAACTTAAACCCCACGAGGCTGTCACAAAAATAGGGGAAGGTCCAGCTCTGGTCATAAAGGACGCAATAAGTGTTATACAGAGAGAAATGAAAAACTGGGTCAAAGATGTTGCAAAGAGAAGCGGGGTTAAACTCCAGTTCGATGTACTTTCAGGAGGTGCAACAGACGCCTCCGTAACCCCCATGGTCGGGGAGGGTATACCTTCACTTTCAATTCTCGTACCTTCACGTTACATACACACTCCGGTAGAAGTTGCCGATATGAATGATGTGAAAGATACCATAAAACTCGTGACAGAACTGGTGAAATCGGCTCACAAGAAATTTGTTTCATAAAATTTTCACATTTCCGTGTACAGGTATAACTTCAAGTTCTCCTCTGTATATCTGCACACTGCCAACGATATTAATATGTGCGCCATCTTTTATGCTTTCGATGTCAACACCCTTTATTTTCAGGGCATCCAGAGTATCTTCCCACAGAACAACTTTCACACTCCCGGTTTCATCTTGGAGTGTGAAGAAGACATGACCACCATTTCTAAAAACACCTCTTACCTGTCCGGTAACATTCACAATTTTTCCCGTATATGATTTGTCCAGTTCTCCTATTTTCACGTGAAGTGATGATACAGAGAGGGTGAGGAGGTATATGAGAATAATGCAAAACACAGAACCTGTTGCCGATATTTTTGCCATACTTCTTTCATTCATCTTCACAGCCTGAGCTTGAATACAGCCAAATCTTCATATACTGGCCCATTTTTTGTGAGGGTGCTCGATTTAAGTTTCACCTCTTTCACGTACATTTCACCTATATCCGCATCTTTCATCTTCTCTATAAAATTAAGCAGAATTTCCCTATTTTTCCCCGACCTGACCCTTCCTATTGTCATATGAGGTGTGAGTTTCGCATCCCCAATCTTCACGTTTTCATTCACGCTCTTCATGAGAGATACAAATTCATCTCTTCCTTCCCCGATACCAAGCCATATAGCCCTTATGTAGTTCGCATTTCCAAAAAATCCCATGCCCTTTACACGTATTTTGAACGTGCCCTTTCCCTCAATACTTTTTTTGATAAGGTCTCCTATCCTTTTCACTTCTTCACACTTCACGTCACCGAGAAACTTAATCGTGAAATGAAGATTGGATGACTCAACAAATTTCACATCTACGTTTAGCCGTTCTATCTCTTTCTGAATCCCGGACACTTTATTTGCGAGTTTCCTGTCCAAATCAACCGAAATAAAACACCTCATTGGAAAATATTGGAGAGGTGATATAAATTTTTTACTTTTTCACAACAACTTCACGAAAGTTATTTAAATATTTTTTCCAATATGAAAACTATGAATCACGAAATGAAGCCAAGTGAAAGCTATATGAAGATATTTAACTGGAGGGAGAACCCTTTCAGCTTCAAAATTCTTCCCAACCTCTTTGTCGGATACGGAAAAGAAATAGAAAAAATATCAAAAAGCATAGAAAACAACGAAAAACTTTCAATACTCATAGGCCCGACGGGTTCCGGAAAAACGACATTTATGAAGTTTTTGGCAGAAAGTTTTAAGGGCAAAAGAAAGGTTTTTTATCTCTCCAAACCACCGAAAAATCCGGAGGACTGGGTGAAGATTTTTACAAACTTCATAGGATTTGGTTTTTTCGAACGTTTATTTTCACGCAAAAAAGAAATAAACTTGTACAATCTTAGTGAGTGGGTGAACAAAAAAATGAAAAATGTAAATATGACATTACTTGTAGATGAAGGTCATGAAGCGAGTATCGAGACGCTTGAATGGCTCAGAACACTCACGGACCAAATAGACAATCTTTCGGTTGTTATGGCAGGATTGCCTGTTCTTGACTCTGTACTCAGGGAAAATCTCGAAACTTTCACGCGAAGAGTGAACACAAGGATCGAACTCACGAATCTGACAAAATCAGAAACAAGAGAACTTATTAAGAGGAGAATAGAATGGGTCGGGGGAGAGGACATAAAGCCGTTCATCTCAGAGACTGTAGAATTCATACACCAGAAAACAGGAGGATTCCCGAGGGAAGTCATAAGGGTCTGCAACGAACTTGTAAAAGCTGCGGTGGAGAAGAATATTTCAACAATTGATATGAATTTCCTGAAAGATTCCGAACCAGTTTCGCGCGGAAGGATTATGCTTAACTCCTTGAACACGCTCCCTTCTAAACAAAGAAGTATCATTCAGATACTGGATGAACACGGAGAATTGACGCCGGCAGAAATTGTGGAAAAGATGGATACAGGAAGCTACAAAAACAAGGACAACGCAATCAGATCCGTCAACAACATACTCAAAAGACTTGTTGAGGAGGGCTTTGTTCTCAGAAACAGAAGGGGAAAAAGTTATCAGTATTCCCTCTCAGACAAAATAAAAACGCTGATGGTGAATGCATAAATTTTTAAATAGTTTGGTTTCATAATATACATATCATTCAGGGGGATGTTATGGAAGAAAGGATAAGAAGCAGAGATTTGATGGGAAAAATTCTGGTTTCGGAGGAAAGCGGAAAGAAATTCGGAGTGGTTGGTGATGTTGACTATATAGTTGAATCAGGAGAACTGATAAACCTCGTTCTCGTACAGCCAACAAAACACGCAAATGAACTCAACCTCCAGGAAGATGACAAAGGAAGGGTCCTGATACCGTTCTCAGCGGTAAAGTCAGTTGGAGATTTTGTGATAGTGACCGAAAAGGACCTCATATGAATTTCCGCTTTTCCTTTTGTTTCTGGGATAGATATAAATTTGACCCGGTCAAATAATAATATTATGTCCAGAAAATCCTACTACAGAAACACCGTAAAAAACGTTATACGGATACTCAGTTTGCTAAAAAAATCAGAGGAAAACGGAGAGCTGCTTACCATATCAAAAATATCCAAACTCACAGGACTCCATAAATGGACTGTTTCCCGGACAATAGACATATATATGTCGCCCTATGTCGAAATAACCGTTCCGGACGGCTTTGAGGATGTTGGACTAAAGATAAAATTCGTTAGACTCAAGAACCCGAGGATAACAAAAGAACAGGCCCTGAGATTTCTCAAATTCAGAACTCTCACTTTTTAGTCTCTCACACCTTCAGTCAAAACCCTGAATACAGCTTCGCCCTCCGGAAGGTTCGGGGAGTCTATGAGCTTTGCGATTCTCTTTTCACCTTTTGACTTTCTCAGATAAACGCGAAACGTCGCCTGGTGTCCAAGTATGTGCCCTCCGATAGGGGCGGTTGGGTCGCCAAAAAGAACATCCGGTCTTGCCATAACCTGGTTGGTTACATAAATCGCAAGGTTATAGACGTCTGCCAGTCTCTGGAGATGATGGAGATGACGGTTGAGTTTTTGCTGGCGGTCTGCAAGCGTCCCTCTTCCTGTATAATCCGAACGGAATGAGGATGTGAGAGAGTCTATAATCATAAGTTTCACATTTTCTTTCTTTATAATATCCTCCGCCTTTTCAGCGAGCAATACCTGATGGTCAGAATTGTACGCTCTCGCAACGAAGATGTTTTCAAGCGTCTTGTCGGGGTTCAGACCAAGTGCCTCGGCCATCTGTTTTACCCTTTCGGGTCTGAACGTCTGTTCGGTGTCTATGAATATAACCTTTCCCTCAAGACCTCCTTTTTCTTTTGGTAACTGGACAGAAACTGCCAGCTGGTGCGCAAGCTGGGATTTTCCGGAGCCGTATGCCCCGTGCATCTCGGTTATTGCCTGCGTTTCAACACCACCGCCGAGAAGGCTATCAAGCGCTTTGGAACACGTAGTTATTTTGCCTATGTTTTCTCTTTTTTTGAGAACATCCTTTGCTGACTCAAAACCCATTTTTAGTTTCTGTCTTGCGGCTGCAATAATTTTGTTTGCGGTCTCCACCCCTATTCCCGTTGCTGCAGAAAGCTCCCCGGCAGAAGAAGCCGCAATGCTCATAAGATTGTCATATCCGGCCTCTTTCATCTTTTCCAAGGTCTTTTCACCGACACCCGGAAGACTTTCTATATCCTTTGTCATATCAATCGGCATTTATATTTCATTTTAATATATTAATCTTTAACTCTCATCTTCCCAAGAAGTTTTTCCGCTTCTTTCTTGGGGTCTGCCTCTTCGACCCAGTTTGCCACCAACTCAAGTCTTTCCGTTATCCTGTTCCTCCTGAGCCTGCCCCTTATTATAAATTCCTTCCCGAGTGGCAATTCTTCGTACACCTGAGCCGGTTCGCCCATTTTTCTCAGTTCATCCACACTCCTTCCGATAATTTTTTCGGCAAGCTCCCTGAAAAAGACGGCATTCACATTTCCGGACCCGTCATCTATTACACCCGAAAGGACGAGCGTATACTTTGGCTCCACGCGGTTGTGCTCTCTGCATTTCCAAGCATCCCCTTCCCTTTCCAGTCTGGACTCGCATACAGGGCATACTTCAAAAAAGAGATTTTTTCTGAAAATCTGGACAAGAGATGCCCTGACTTCAACGTATTCCCCTTCTTTGAGATCGCATATGCTCTTTACCTTCAATTCTTGGTTCTCCTGGCCCGAATCGGCAACTTCATGTATTTCGATATCGGACTTTTCCATCCGCCCTCCTCTACCGAGCCGTATCTCGCAACCACCCATTCCATTTTCCTTCACGTAACCTCCGGTTATCTTCACAACATCACCAATCTTCACGTCAAGTTTATTCAGAATGTCTATTTCCCTGTCCCAGAGAGACACCCTCGCGGTTCCCGTTTCATCACCTATCGTAACATTCACAACGCTCCCCTTTCTCCCTCCTTTCTCGAAATCCCTCCTTTCGGATATGTTCACGACTTTTCCCACAACATCAACCAGACGCATCCCAGGAATCACATTCTTTATCTTGAGCGTCCGCTTTTTGACTTCCCTGAAAAGATTCACCCCGAGTTCTTTCCCGACTATGTATGCGGCACCTTCTGGTGATACCAGGCCGGAAAGTTCAACCTGCTTTTCCTCTATCTTCTTTTTCACTTCCTCTTCCGAAAGCCCGGAACCTTTTGCAATTTCCCCGACAATCTCCTTTAGGGAAAACATAAACATCTCGAATAAACTTTGAAAGTCATCTATAAAAACTTATACGCTGAAGCTATTCTATTATCCTGAGACCCGTATACGTTCTCAGAACCCGGGCCGCTTTCTTTGCTTTTGTTTTGTATGGCGGGATATCCTTCTCTACCCATTCCATTATTATAGAAGGTTCCTTGTAATAGAGGTTGATCAGTTTTCCAACTTCATCAAAATCCGTAACACCAAACTTTCGCATCCATTCGAGTATCTTTGCCCTTGTTTTGAGTTCCTTTACGATTTCCTCGTATGTCACCCCCTTGTCAAATGCCATCTTTTTAAGAAGATAGGATTCTTCCAGGTTCTCCGAGAACGTATCTGTCGAGGGGTTCCAGTCAAATACCTTTATTGTGTGCGGCGTCCCTGTTTTCGGGTCAACAGATTCTATTTCATTTACTTCTTTGACCCTCCTTGCGGATTTGCCCTTCTCCTTTGCATGGACCATGACAACCACGATATCGAGTGTTTCTATCAGAGTTGGCGATAGTTCGATAGGGGGGGTCTCCAGACGTTTTATAACGTCTTCCACGGAGCCGGCATGTATAGTTCCGA
The DNA here is from genome assembly GCA_964612625.1 of uncultured archaeon. GTDB lineage: Archaea > Aenigmatarchaeota > Aenigmatarchaeia > QMZP01 > QMZT01 > CAZTCK01. The sequence continues at coordinate 47,756 of CAZTCK010000001.1, forward strand.
GAGATGAGTGACCGCTTGCCATACCCTGAAACATAACATACGCTTCCCTCCCTCTCACTTCACCAACTATTACGTAATCCGGATTCTGCCTAAACGATTCCTTCAACAATTCGAATAACGTGACCTCACCGTATCTCTTTCCGCCGACTTCAGGCACTCCGAACCCGATTCTGGAAACACTCGGTATCCAGTTCTCATGCGGGAGGTTGAGCTCGCGCGTATCCTCTATCGAGACGATTTTGTCCTCAGGAGGGATAAACATGCTCATCACATTCAGGAATGTGGTTTTGCCTGTTGAAACCCCCCCGCAAATGAGGGTCGAGGTTCTCGATTCCACCATCAACCAGAGATATGCCATGAGGTCTGATGACGCCGTGTTGAAATTCAAGATGTCTATCGGGGAGAACGGTTCAACCCTGAACTTTCGTATGGAAAATGTCGGGCCCTTCGTCGTGACGTCCTTCGCGAGTGTGGCCTGAACCCTCGACCCGTCCGGAAGCGAACCGTCAAGCAGGGGTTTTGCGTATGATATGTATCTCCCGCAGCGTTCCGCGAGTTTTATGACAAAGTTGTTCAGATAACCACTGTCCTTGAAAACTATATTTGTTTCAATTGAGCCGAATTTCCTGTGGACAACAAAAACAGGGGTGTTCAAACCCGGGCATCCTATGTCTTCTATGTACGGGTCGTGAAGCAATCCCTCGATCTCGTTAAACCCGACAAAGTCCCGGTATATGTAATAAGTTATCTTTGCATACGTTTCGCCCGGTATCACGAGATTTTCATCTTCCAGAATTTTCTGCAGTTTCCCCTGTATGTATTCGAAAACCTTCCCTCCTTCCCTGACCGCGGAAAGCTCGACGTCTATTATCTCAAGCAAATCCCTTTTTACAGTCTCCAGAATTTCTTTTTCATTCTTCGATAATCCCGGTTCTATCACGTGATAGACAAGACCCTTTTTTTCATGATTCCATTTTATGTGGGCATACACGAACGGCTCGAGAAGGGGGTATTTGACGTCGATTTCTGTGGCCTTTTTGAAGGAAGGGAAGATAATGAGGTGACGCGGTTCTCTTATCTCCACGCGAGGATATTTTATCCTTCCTGCCGTCCTGATTTTTTCTATTTTTTCCCTAAGTGCCCCCCTCAGGTTCATTCAGACCCCTATCTCTTCTTTTTGACAATTCTTCTGTGCCTAGCGCATGCAGGGCAGACGTAAATTTTTGTGGTTGAAAGTGAGATTCTCCTCCTCCCCATCTCCTTTCTGAGGGAAGGGTCTGTTATCGAGAATCCCCTGTACATGGAAAATGTTTTGTATTTCGGAACCTTTCTCCCACAGAAACCACACGTGACCATGGTTTCCTTTCCCCTTGTCTTCGTGTGATGCCATCCCCTTTTGTAAAACTGCTTTTTGGTCATCATCTCACCTGCACTTTATATTTAAACTGATATTATATAAGAAAATCAGGGTAACTTTAAATATTAATCAGGACATCCACATATATGTGATAGCATGAAAGAAAAGTTGAAACAGATTTCGGATTACGAATGGGTACTGAATAAAGACGCCAGACCGAAAATGAACGTAGGGGCAAAGGTGGTTGGAAACAAGAGGGTGGTCGACTCTCTCGAAGACGCCGCTGTCCAGCAGCTCACAAATGTTGCATGCCTTCCGGGGGTGATAGAACCGGTGATAGGTCTGCCTGATATGCACTGGGGTTACGGTTTGCCGATGGGGGCTGTGAGCGCATTCGATTTCGAGAAGGGTATAATATCCTCCGGTCTGTGCGGATTTGATATAAACTGCGGGATAAACTCAATACGAACGAATCTCACCTATGATGAAGTGAAACCGAAATTGAACGAATTGATAACCGGACTCTTCAAAAACGTGCCGTGCGGTGTGGGCGCAAAAGGACGGTTGAAGCTCACATACGACCAGCTCGACCAGGTCCTTACAAGGGGCATTAACTGGGCAATAGAAAATGGTTACGGGGACGAAGAAGACAGGAAGCATATTGAAGAAAACGGATGTATGGAGGGAGCTGACCCTTCAAAGGTTTCTGACCTTGCGAAGAAGCGCGGCCTCCAGCAGCTTGGAACTCTCGGGGCCGGAAACCACTTTCTTGAAATACAAAGAGTTTCCGATATTTATGATGAAGAGACGGGGAAGAAATGGGGTATCCGCGAGAAAGATCAGATCCTGATAATGCTTCACTGCGGTTCACGCGGTCTCGGGCATCAGGTAGCGACAGACTATCTGAAAATTCAGGAGAAGGCCGTAAAGAAGTACAATATATGGCTTCCTGACCCCCAGCTTGCATGCGCACCAGCCACTTCGAAAGAAGGTCAGGATTACTTCACAGCGATGAAATGTGCTGTCAATTACTCGTTCACAAACCGTTTGGTTATGACGCAATGGATTCGCGAAACATTTGAGAAGGTGTTCGGAAAGGACTGGGAATCCATGGATATGCATACGATATACGGATTATGCCATAATGTGGTGAAAATAGAGGAACACGTGATAGACGGGGAAAAGCGGAAGGTATACGTTCACAGAAAAGGCAGCACGCGTGCGTTCCCTGGTGACCCCGTTCTTATCGCAGGGACAATGGGCACTGCAAGTTACATTCTGAAAGGAACAAAAACAGCGATGGAAAAGACTTTCGGCTCGACCGTTCACGGTGCGGGGCGAAGGATGTCAAGGCACGCGGCCATTCGAAAATTTTGGGGAGGGAAGGTCAAAGAGGAACTGGCAAAGAAGGGGATTGTTGCGCAATCAACCCACCCGAAGGTTCTCGCAGAGGAAAGTCCGGATGCGTACAAAAACGTTGATGATGTAATAGAAAGCGTTCACGGACTTGGAATTTCGCTGAAGGTTGCACGCATGACACCGATAGGCGTGTGCAAGGGATAAGTCATATGTCAAGGCTGACCACTACTTTATATCCTCTTTTTGTCTTTTCAAGAGAAAATTTGTAATACGTGACCGCTTTTACGAGCGTGCCCCCCTTTTCAGGTTTCGCCTCCTCCCCGTAACATTTCGCCTTCAGCCCCCTTTCATTTATTTCAACAACATCAAATTTCGAGAAGAATAGACCTTCTGTATCCACAAGCGATATCAGTTCCTGCAGCCAGTTGAACATGAGGTCTTTCGTATCATCTCCCTTTACGTTAACTTCCCTCTCAACTTTTGGTTTAACCTTTTCGATCTGGCATATCACATTGAAGAGAGCGTAGGCTGCATTCTCAAAAAGTTCATTCAGATTCTTTCCGTACGCCTCGAATACCACGTCTGATGTGAGGTCATCTACGAATTTGTACCTCATAAAAAGATTTACGAGTGGATAAAATAAAAATTAGGATGGTGTTTAATACGGCCTGAACCCGAGACCCTGAATGTCGTATCTTCCTATCAAATCCTGCGCTCCCCTGCACTGAAGAGATTGGACAAAAACCTGCTTCAGCGTGTCATCCGCCGACAGTTTGACGGTTTTTATGTCCTGATACGAGATGTTGAGACTTTCGAATTTCTGGGAAACTATTGTTTCATTCTGATAAACCAGCCTTACAGAAAAACCCTCCAAAGGAACGTCACCGGTGTTGAAAAGCGCTAGGGACAGTTCTTTTGTATTGTTGTCGTAATAGGCCCTTTGTATGAGCAGCCCTGCTCTTGCACAGAACTGAAGCTCCGAACGGCTCTGCGTTACAAACTGCGTAGCCCATCCTGCGAGAATTCCTGCAACAATCATGGTGAACGCTATCAGCATTATGACGGCAATCAGGGGGGATATACCTTTCCTCATCTTATCACTCCTTTGTTATACTCAACGTTTCAGCCGAAAACGTCGGGCATGCCTTGTTCAGGACCTTTACCTGGTCTGCTGTGCTGCCAAGCGCCGAATGATAATCGCCGTCCATGTTTATTATTATTATGGCCGACCTCTGCTCTTTGAGAGGATTGCTTTCGGTTATGTTCGGGCTTATTGTAAGTCGGGTATCGCTTGAATTGTATACCCAGACGTCTGTCCCGTTGAGTACCTGCACGGTGAACCCGTAGAGTTCCACGCTTCCGAGATTCGTTATGATGATGGTCATGTTATTGGTCGATGAATCGAAACTCACCGAATCAATCCTGTAGTTCGTGTTCGTGACGCATGCACTGCTTGCCTGCTGTGTTCTTGAACTTACCCAGTGGGTTATCCATGACGATATCATCACCCCAACCGCAACGGTTATCGCTATAAGGAGAACAGCAGCTATCACTGGGGATATCCCTTTCATGCCCATAATATATATAAGTGGCAAGTGGCTAATATATATTTTTAAATAAGTGCGATAAAAAATTAATCCGATCGTTATGAAAGAAAAAAAGGTTTACTTTTTCGGGGAGAGAGGAAAAGAAAGCAAAAATCTGCTTGGCGGCAAGGGAGCGAATCTGGGTGAGATGACAAAAATAGGCCTGCCCGTTCCGCCCGGTTTCACGATTTCGACAAAGGTATGCCTGGACTTCATAAAAACCGGAAAATGTCCGAAGGGACTGAAGAAGGAGATTCATGCGAATTTAAGAAAACTCGAAAGGAAGATGGGAAGAAAATTTGGTGACGAAAAAAAACCGTTGCTTGTTTCTGTGAGGTCGGGTGCCCCGATATCAATGCCCGGGATGATGGACACTGTTCTGAACCTCGGTCTCAATGAAAGGACGTTACGCGGCCTTGAAAATATGAGCGGGGACGCGAGGTTTGCGTGGGATTCTTACCGAAGGTTCATACAGATGTTTGGTGATGTCGTACTCGGTGTGGAACACGCAAAATTCGAGAAGATTCTGGACAGGTACAAGAAGGGGAGGAAGGACACGGATTTGAAGGTCGATGAACTGAAGAGAATAGTGGAAGACTACAAAAAACTCGTAAAGAAAGAAACCGGGAGGGCATTTCCTGACGATCCTGAAAAACAGTTGCACATGGCAATCAGCGCGGTGTTCAAATCCTGGAATAACAAGCGTGCGAAAATCTACCGGAAACTTCACGGCATTCCCGATGATATGGGTACTGCTGTGAATGTTCAGGCCATGGTGTTCGGGAATCTGGGCTGGGATTCAGGAACGGGTGTTGGGTTTACGAGGAACCCCTCAACGGGCGAAAATAAACCATACGGGGAATATCTCCTCAACGCACAGGGCGAGGATGTCGTTGCGGGGATACGAACACCAAAACCCATATCCGAGCTCAGGAAGGATATGCCCAAGGTTTACAGGGATTTAATGAAGGTCTACAAACTTCTCGAAAAACATTACAGGGACATGCAGGATTTTGAGTTCACGATAGAGAAAGGGAAGCTTTTTGTCCTTCAGACAAGGACAGGGAAGAGAACGGCACAGGCAGCGGTTAAGATCGCAGTGGATATGGTAAAAGAGGGTCTGATAACGAAAGAGGAAGCAGTAATGAGAATAGAGCCGAACCAGATAAATCAGCTGTTGCACAAACAGCTCGACCCGAAGGCAAAGGAGAAGGCAAAGGTCATCGCGAAAGGTCTGCCTGCCTCTCCCGGGGCAGCAGTCGGTATGGCGGTCTTCACCGCGGACAGGGCGGAAGAACTCGCCAACAAAGGAAAGGATGTCATACTCGTGAGGAACGAAACCTCGCCCGAAGACATAGGCGGCATGTCAGTTTCGAAGGGCATACTTACGGCAAGAGGGGGGATGACATCGCACGCCGCAGTTGTAGCGAGGGGGATGGGAAAGTGTTGTGTTGCGGGATGCGAGGAAATAGCGGTGAATGAAGAGAAAAAGATGTTCAAGGTTGGTGATGTTCTGGTCAAAGAAGGGGACTGGATAACACTGGATGGAGGAACGGGCGAGGTGATATTGGGCAGGCTTTCTGTCATCGACCCGCAGTTGAAGGGCGAATTCAGAACACTCATGAAATGGGCTGACGAGTTTCGCAGACTCAAGATCAGGACCAATGCTGACACCCCGAAAGACGCAGGGAGGGCGAGGGAATTCGGAGCTGAAGGGATAGGTTTGGCAAGGACAGAACACATGTTTTTCGAGGGAGACAGAATAAAGGCCGTACGTGAGATGATACTGGCTAGGGATGAAAGAGGGAGGAGAAAGGCGCTTAAAAAACTGCTCCCGATGCAGATGAACGATTTTGTGAAGATTTTCAGGGAGATGAGTGGCCTGCCGGTTACCATACGCCTGCTGGACCCGCCGCTTCATGAATTTTTGCCAAAGAAGGATAACGAAATAAAAGAACTCGCAAAGGAAATGGGTGTGACTTTTGAGGAGCTGAAGGAAAAGGTCGAATCGTTGAGCGAATTTAATCCGATGCTCGGATTCAGGGGTTGCAGACTTGGAATAGTGTACCCGGAAATTCCGGAGATGCAGGTAGAGGCGATAATCGGGGCCGCCATTAAGGTCAACAAATCCGGAGGGAGGGCCTTGCCTGAAATAGAGATACCAGTCCTCGGAAGCGTCGAGGAAGCAAAAGTCATGAGGGAAACGATAGACAGTGTTGCAAAGAATCTTATAAAGAAATCCGGCGTGAGAGTCAGATACAAAGTCGGTACCATGGTGGAACTTCCAAGAGCGTGTGTTGTTGCCGATAAGCTTGCGGAGTTCATGGACTTCTTTTCATTCGGAACAAACGACTTAACACAGACGGTTTACGGGTTCTCCCGTGATGATGCGGGAAAATTCATACCAAAGTATATAGAGATGGGAATTCTAAAGGAAGACCCATTCCAGATACTCGACAGGGACGGGGTTGGGTCTCTCATGAAAATGTGCGTCAAACTCGGAAAAAAGACAAAACCGAAAATTGAGATAGGAATTTGCGGGGAGCACGGAGGGGAGCCGAAATCAGTCGAATTCTGCCATATGATAGGACTTGACTACGTCTCCTGCTCACCATTCCGCGTTCCCATAGCAAGACTCGCAGCAGCACAGGCGAGGATAAAATATAGATAGGGATGTAGATATTCCAGCAGGCTAATCTTTAAAAATCCTGCCAGAAGATTATAATTTGAAAGTGATAGGCATGATGAAAGTGAAGGATGTCATGAAAAAACACGTGGTGACAGTAGACCCGGATATGAACATGTCCACCATAGCGAAGATACTTACGAACAACAGAATAGGCTCTGTTGTAATTGTGGACAGGGGAGGAAAGCCATCGGGAATGGTAACAACAAACGATATAGTGACCCTGATAGCACGAGGAAGGGACCCGAAGAAGGTGAAGGCATGGGATTTCTGGAAAGAAAGAAAACGTCCGTTCATGACGGTATCCCCGGACGAGGGAATAACAAAGGTAGCAAAGAAGATGATAAAAACAGGCGTTAAGAGGTTTCCTGTTGTTGATGAAGGAAAACTCGTGGGCATCATTTCCACGAAAGAGATACTTCTCGTCTCACCCGAGCTGATAGAGATACTTTCCGAAAAACTCAAGGCAAAGGTTGACGCCGTCGCAAGACCTGACCAGACTATTTCAGGCCTTTGCGAGAGGTGCGGAGAGTACTCGGACGAACTGAAAAATGTTGAGGGCAGGTGGCTCTGCCAAGACTGCAGGGAGATGTAGTTTAAACAATTGTTTATCCGAACTTCCCGATAATATAAACAGATGTTTAAACATATATATTTTAGTATACAAATTATCTCTTTCTAATGAAATTTTATACATTCCTTGCCCTGTCCTTGCTGTTCCTTGCGGGGAGCGCGGATGCCCTCATTATAAATGAGGTAGTTCCGAATCCCGTTAACAGGAATAACGAATGGGTTGAACTATACAACCCGGAAAATGCGGACATGAATTTTTCACTCTGGTTAATAGGAGATGACGAAGAAGCCGATGAAATAACATGTCACACCATTGAGAATTGTTCGCTGGAAACAAACGAAACGTACATACTGATAATAGGGCGCGGAGCCAACATATCGGACATAACAAACGAGAGCGTGACTTATTTTTACGTCGATGATATGAGAATAGGCAATTCCTTGAGCAACACCGGGGACAACGTGAGCCTCTACAATTCAACAGGTCCTGTTGATAACGTTGTCTACCCTCCCTTTTCAGACAAAAAGGGCTATTCATGGGCGAGAGACGAAAAAGGAAACTGGTCTTATTGTATTTTGCCGACGCCCGGGAAGCCCAACATTTTCACAAACACCTCTGAAAACGAAACCGAAGAAAATCAAACAGAAATTGATAACGTGTGTGATCTCCACCTCTGGATAAAATGCAACAGTACATTCGGTCTGGAAAGCAACAAGTATTACCCGATGGTCGAAGACCTGAGAGGCGGGAGTTTCAGGCCGGAGGTCGAATACTGGATAGAGGACATGTTCGGCAACATCGTGAGACCGAAGCGGAGAACCAACAACACCAATGTCGCCAAATCATGGAAACCGCCTGAAATCAAAGGAACGGAAGCGTATGTGATACGTGCGGTGATAACGAATATTGTGTGCAACGACACCAATATCTCCAACAATCGCGCAGAAAAGGTTATTGTAGTCAAAGGGAACGAACCATATTCAGAATGTGTATGCGAAACAAAGATTGTAGAAAAACCGTGCTCCTGCAGTCCGTGTCCGAAATGCATTTCTAGGGAAGAGAAAAACAAAAGGCATGAGGAATTCGAAATACTTTCGTATCCGGTTTCCGTGAGAATAGGCGAAGATATCACGGTGGAACTCAGGATAAGAAACCCGTTTTCCCATGACAGGAATTACACGGTTTATTCATACGCGTACAGCAGAAATAAACCGATCTCTCTCGGTTTCGACGGGAACCGCTGGCTGAGTGGATGGGATGCGAACAAACAGGAAATTTCACTCTCCCCGAATTCCTCCATCATCCTTGAGCTGAAGAACAGAATAGCGAACGCCACAGAACCCGGGAAGTATAAACTCAGGGTGAGGATACTTTGCAATGGGAAAAAACACGACATAACGAAGGATATCATGGTGAACGAAGGCATAGTGGTCCCTGAAAACCCTGAAAACAAAACCGAAAACAAAACATCCGAATATGAAACAACTGAAAAACACGATTTTGAAAGACACGACAGAACACCGACAGGCCGGGTGATTTCAAGCGGTGATAACTGGTTCTCAGCTTTCGTTGAAAACGTAATCAATTTCTTTAAAAACCTGCTCAGTTTATAATATTAGAGTGATGTTCCTTGCGGACGTCTTTCGCGAATTCACGGGCCTGTAGCTCAGCTGGAAACAGCGAATGACGCAGGCTTTGCCTGCGTCCATCGAATCGGCAGTAGAGCACTTGCCTCCTAAGCAAGGGGTCGAGGGTTCGAAAGTCGAAACCACCAGCGGGTTTCGACGCATCCTGCAACCAAATTCAAGACCACAGGATTGAAAATCCCTCCAGGCCCGTTCCTGCATAGATTTATAACTTTTCGCGGACAAAACTATAAACATGGCAAGGATTATTGCTGTATCCTCCGGTAAGGGTGGCGTCGGGAAGACGACACTCGTTGCGAACCTCGCTGCTGCCCTCGCCCGATACGGAAAATCGGTTGTAGCCCTCGACGCGAATCTCACGACATCCAACCTTGCCATACACCTCGGCATGCACCTCTACACTCGAACACTCCACGATGTTCTGGAGGGGAAGGCGAGGATAAGGGATGTCACATACGAACACAAATCCGGTTTTAAAATCGTTCCGGCTGACATATCATTCAGAAGGATAAGGGATGTGAAAACGCACGAATACCTCGATATTTTTTACAAACTCATCGAAGACCACGACTTCGTTCTGATAGATTCGCCCGCGGGTTTGGGGAGAGACTCGATCGCAACGATAGAGGCGGCGGATGAACTCATAACCGTAACAAACCCTGAACTTCCCGCTGTAACCGATGCGCTCAAGCTGAGTCTCATCGCCAAAAAATACTCCACACATAATCTGGGTGTGGTTGTTAACAGGATAAAAAGGGAATCGCATGAGGTCCCTGTTGAACACATAGAGAAGATGTTAGGCCTGCCGATAATAGGACGAATTCCTGAAGACAAAGAAGTCCGGAAGGCGATCGCTCTGAAGGAGCCGGTTGTCTCCCACAACCCGAAGTCTATCGCTGCGCAACATATGAAAGCGATTGCGGCGAAACTTATCGGGGAAGAATATGAACCGAAAATCCCGTGGGGTCTACGTCTGTTCGGCTGGCTGACGAGGTAATCGCCCGGACATTCTCGCCACGAGAACGCTTATTTCAAAAAGTATCATCATAGGCAAAGCAACGAGTACCTGCGTTACAGGGTCGGGAGGCGTTATGACCGCAGCAACCACGAATATGAGGATTACCGCATAACCTCTTTTTTCCGACAGACTTTTTGCATCTATTATTCCGGCCTTAACCAGAGCGAGCGAAATCACGGGCAACTCGAATATCACGCCCATCGTTATACACGTGAGGAAAACGAAGTTCACGAAGTAGTTCACGCTCCAGAGGTTCGCTATTCCTGCAGAAGAGGCGAGTGAGCTGAAAAACCATATTATGACCCTGAGCAGGATGAAATACGAGAAAAGGAAACCTGTCACGAAAAGCACGGACCCGGAAACTATAGACAGCTTCGCTATTTTCCTCTCCCTTTCATTCAGCCCCGGTTTCATGAAGGCGAACACGTGATAGAGAAGAAGAGGGATGGAAAGAAGGAGCGCGAAGAATATACCGATGTTTATCTTCACCAGGACGTATTCCAGCGGATGTGTAACGATCAGATGAACGTCAGGAGAAAATAGGTCAGAGTTCACCCTGTTCATTATGTGGTCACTCGCGAGAAAGCCGATTATGAAGAACCCGAGGAAAACAATGGTTATCACAAGTAAGCGAAACCTCAGCTCGCTTAAATGCTCTAAAACGCTTTTCTCTTCCACAGAATTAACACCTTTAACCCGCGGGTTTTTTCCTTCGCTTCCTCTTCGGCTCCTCGATCTCCACGCTCTTCTTGTATTCCCTCACCGCTTTGCCTAACGCCTTCGCGAGTTCAGGAAGTTTTTTCGGACCGAGTATTATCAGGATTATGAAGAGGATTATCAGAACTTCAGGCAAACCTATCATGCGAATCCCCAATATTTTACTTAATTCCCTAATTTATATACTTATTTATGGGCCTCGATTTAATACGGGGGAAAAGGGAGAAACTTCTGTTCTTCGCGATAACTTCCCTCGGCGTTTCATCTATCGTCACACAGCTCTTCCTCATGCGCGAGTTCCTGAACGTGTTTTACGGGAATGAGCTTGTTTTCGGCGTGATCCTGGGGAACTGGCTGCTGCTGACGGGCATAGGGAGTTATGCGGGGAAAGCGAGTAAAAAGGTGAAGGACAAAACAAAACTCCTCGTTTCTCTCCAGCTTTTGATCGCGGTTCTCCCCTTCTTCTCACTCGCATTCATCCGTGCGCTAAGGATGGTTCTCGTCCCCGGTGAGGCGGTGGATTTCGCGCACATCTTCCTCTCGAGTTTCGTGATACTCCTTCCCTACTGCGTGATTTCGGGGTTCCTCCTTACCCTTGCCTGTTCTGTCTTCTCACTCAAACGTTCCGGTGAGGATATAGGGAAGGTCTACCTGATGGACAATATAGGCGATATCCTCGGGGGTTTCCTCTTCTCCTTCATCCTGGTCTTCCTTTTCGACCCATTCCAGATGGCGTTCTTCCTTCTCTTCCTCATTCTGGTGTCAGCGTACTTCCTGGGCTCCTATAACAGAAATAATATGCTTCGATTCATCGTGCTTGTTTCTATCGTTTTCTCGCTTTTCCTCCTCCCCCTCGATCTCAACTCCCTGACGCTCGGTTTCCTGTTCCCCTCCCAAACCATCGTATTCCAGAAATCCTCCCCTTACGGGTATATCGTGGTAACCGAAACTTCAGGCCAGCTAAACTTCTTCGAAAACGGTCTTCCTCTTTTCTCGACGGAGAACACGATCGAAAACGAGGAGAACGTTCATTACGCGATGGTGCAGCGTGAGAAACCGCGAAACATCCTTCTGATTTCCGGAGGCGTGGCGGGGACGACAAGTGAAATTCTGAAGTATAATGTCACGAGGATCGATTACGTCGAGCTCGATCCTTTGATAATTGAGCTGGGGAGAGCGTATACAAACAGCCTGGATGACGGAAGAATACGAACGTTCATGACGGACGGGCGGATGTTCGTGAAATTCGTGGACAACGAGTATGACGTCGTGATAATCGACCTCCCCGACCCGAGCACCGCGCAGCTCAACCGTTTCTATTCCCTCGAATTCTTCCGCGAGGTCAAGCGCATCCTTTCGCCTTCCGGCGTGGTTTCGCTGAGTCTGTCGTCATCTCCGAACTACATGAACTACGAAACCATCCGTCTCAACGCGATAGTTTACCGCACGCTGAAATCCGTTTTTGAACACGTGATCGTGATCCCCTCCGGGGACGAAAATTACTTCCTTGCTTCAGATTCTCCTTTAAGTTATAACATTTCCGGCCTGGTGAAGGAAAGGGGGATAGAGACGAAATACGTGAACGAACACTACCTGAAAGGGAAGCTCACGGAAGAGCGGATAAATTACGTAAGGAATGCGATCTCGAAGGAAAAACGGATAAACACGGACTTTGTCCCCCTCGCCTACTATTACCATCTCCTTTACTGGGAAAGCGAGATGGGCGGGGGAATATGGATAGTTTTCGTTATAGCGATAATCCTCGTTTTTCTCCTCCTTCGCTCCTCCCCCATCCCCTTCGCGATATCCACGACCGGATTCGCCGCTTCTTCCCTCGAAGTCATCCTCCTCATCGGCTTCCAGATCCTCTACGGCTACGTTTATCAGTACGTGGGCGTTATAGTCGCCTTTTTCATGCTGGGCCTCGCGATCGGTGCGTATTACGCGAACCTCACGATCAAAAAGAGAAGAAGGAAGGACATGGTGAAAATCGAACTCTCCATATTTTTGTTTTCCCTCTCGCTCCCCTTCGTTCTCCTCTTCCTCTCCTCTCTGAAAAACGAAGCGTTTGTTTCGCTTTCTTCCCTTATCTCATTCCCAATACTCACGTTGATCATCTCCGCGCTTGTAGGATTCGAATTCCCGATCGCCTCGAAATTGCACACGCGAAAGAAAGAGATCGAGCACGCAGCGGGTGTTCTCTACGCCTCCGACCTCATCGGAGCGACAATAGGGGCGTTAATAACATCGACATTCCTCATCCCGATCCTCGGCGTGATCAACACGTGCGTGCTCGTGGGCATAACGAATCTGGTTAGTGGAGTGGTGGTGTGGAAAACGAGGTAATATGAATCACTCCTCCCAAACTTCCGCCTGATACGTTTCGATGCGAACGTCGGGTTTCGTCCAGCAGTCGGGAGGTGATCCCTGTTTCAGGCAGAGTCTCGAAAGAAAGTCCTGTTTGTTGGGAAGCGAGCCCCAGACCTGCGGGAGATACGTGGATGTTCGCCCGCGATAGTGTATAACGACCCCGTCCACCCCCGGTCTGAGCTTTTCGAGGAGGTCCTGCGGACTTTCGAAAGCCAACGGTTTCGGAACGGAGAGGACGGAGATTTCGATCTTTATGTCTTTCAGTTCTTCATATGTTACGGCTTCGAATCTCGGATCGTTAAGAGCGGCGTTCACCGCGTTGTCTATGACGCATTTATAGAGTTCTTCCTGCGGGAGGATGTGCCCTATACATCCGCGGAGGTTTCCGAATTTGTTGAGCGTGACGAAGCACCCGCGTATTTCTCTCAACTTCAGCGTGAGTTCGCTCGCTTCGACCTTTGGTTTGCCCTTCCCGCTCAAATAGGATTCGAGGGTTTGCCTCGCGAGTTTCGTGAGGAACTCCCTTTCCTCTTTCGAAAAGCCCGTTTCGTAAAATGCGATGGAAGCGTAGCCAACGACGCGCGATTTATCCCCGGCTGTATCGCCCGAATTCCTGTAATCGAGCAGTTTCCCCTCCCATCCAAAATCCTTCGCGAGATGCATGAGCGTCAGGATGGGGATTTTCCCGCATGCCTCGCATGCGTCCATCCCCTCAAAATCGAGCGAGGGGATAGAATGAATACAAAACGCATCCAAACTCTTCGCCTGTTCATAGGGGTAGTAATGCGAAAGGTCAGAGCTCGCGATAACGAGCGTCCGGTCATCAATGTATTTCGAAAGTATCTTCGCGAGGGTTTCAGGATCTATATCACCGACAACAATCGGGATGATCTCGAAATCGTACAAAACCTTCTGCAGGAACGGGATCTGAACCTCCACCGAGTGTTCTTTCGCATGAATCCGCTCATCGTAAAAGAAATATCTCTCCTTCCGTAACCCGTCCGCTTTCTTCGAAATTCTTACGAGTCCCAGCGGGGTCTCGTAGTGGGTCGCGTTCGGGATGGAAAAACCGGAAAAACGGGCGTGATGCGAAGGACCGAGTATTATGACCGTGTCGTAGCGTTCGCCCTCGAGCTGTTTGTATCCGTAGGCGGCAACAGGGCCGGAGTAGATATAACCCGCATGCGGCGAAACGAGACCTCTAACCTTCGTCAAGCTTTTCTCCGCCTGCGAAAGGTATTCCGATATTATGGAATCGAGCTCATTCGCGTCCGCGGGGTAGAAGGCCCCTGCGACATTCGGCTTCTTCACAATCATCTTCTCGCCCCCTTCGGTTACACATCCTGAAACCAGGAGGACGAATAAAATCACGAGCACGAACCTCAAATTCATAACTTCCACACCCCCGCTATCGGCTCGCCACAGAAGGCGCAGGAATCGTTTTCGATGTGATTCTGAAGAATCGAATAACCTTTCCTTTCGATAACGATTTTCCCGCAGTGCGGACAGTAAGTATTCTCCCCCTCATGCCCCGGGACATTCCCTATGTACACGAATTTCAACCCGACGTCCATCGCGATTTCCCTCGCTTTCTCCAGCGTTTTAACGGGCGTGGGAGGGAGATGTTTCAGTTTGTATTCGGGATGAAAGCGTGAGAAGTGGAAGGGGTAATCCCTCCCAAGATTTCGCGCAATCCACTCACACATCTCCCTTATCATTCCGAAATCATCCGTGTACGTGGGGATGACGAGGTTTGTGATCTCAAACCACACGTTTTCGCTCTTCAGGATTTTCAGCGTGTCCAGGACCGGCTGCAACCGACCGGCATTGAGCGTGTTGTATATTTCCTCCCTGAAGCTTTTGAGATCGACGTTCGCCGCATCCAGATATTTGCAGAGGTCACGAAGTGCTTCTTCGCTCATGTAGCCGTTCGTTATCCAGAGGTTCTTTATACCATGCGAACTCGCTAGCTTCGATGTATCGTACATATACTCGTAAAACGCGGTGGGCTCGGAATAAGTGTAGGCGATGGAAGCGCATTTATACGCCAGCGCATTCTTCACAACATCTTCCGGGAAGAGTTCAACATTTTTCGTGTCTTCCGGTCTGAACTGCGAGATTTCCCAGTTCTGGCA
>CAZTCK010000002.1:0-3628 GCA_964612625.1 uncultured archaeon
GAATTTCTTCTCGACCTTGATGTTGAAATACGCTCCCTTCTCGCCCACAAGATATTTTATCTCGTTTTTCATCGTCTTACCGAGAGGTTCAACCGATATGCTTATCCCTGTCTTTCTTTCGAGATTTTCTATGTTTCTTCCCTGCCTTCCTATAACCTTTGGTATGACCTCATTCCTGACCTTGAGGACGATTTTGTTGTCGGAAAGGAATTCTATCTCCAGGTCCTTTCCTATGCTCCCGAGTTCTTTTGTTATGATTTTCCGGACCTTCTCCTTAAGTTCTTTTGGCGCTTCCTTTATGGGAATTATCACGTTCTCCTCGCCAAAGGTGTAGATTTCATACTCGAGTTTCTTGGTCTCAAAATCCCTTACCTCCACAACCGGTCTAGCCAAATCCTGCTCGGTCATGCCCGTGGGAACCTTCACGGTGAGGCTGAGTGTATACGTCTTTTCGATTTTTCCGTTCTTTATGTATATCACGGTGTCCAGAACATGAGGTATCATCCCGAGTTCTATTCTGCCTATGAACCTCTGTATGGCGGATATTATGTCCGTTGAGTGAACAACGCCTATCATACCCACGCCCGCCAGCCTCATATCTGAGAATACGCGAAAATCCCTTGTCCTTCTGATTTCATCAAATATCGTGTAGTCCGGCCTTACGAGCAGAAGAAGCTCTGCCGTTTTCTCCCAGTCATTTTCGAGCGGTGCGTACTGGGTGATTTCCGGTCCGACCTGAAGGTCTCTTGGCTGTTCGAACGTCTTGACCACCTTCCCCTTTTTCGAAAGGAATTCTGCTATACTCGCTGCAAATGTCGATTTTCCCGAACCGGGAGGTCCTGCTATCAGAATCCCCTGTGAACCGGAAACTATCATCTCCTCCAGCTCTTTGTGGAGCTTGTAGTCTTTCAGTTCAAGTTTCACTATAGGTCTTACAGCTGTTACTTCTGTGGCAGAGGAGAAGGGAGGTTTTGTTATTGAAATTCTGTAGCGCCCCATCTGAACGACCATCGCCCCGTGCTTTCCTATCTCTATGAACGAGCCCGGGTCTTTGTGCGTTTTCGAAAGTATCTCGTAGATTATGGATTTCAGCTCATCTTCTGTTACGGGCTTTTCCCTGAGATATACGAGTCTGACCTCTCCGGGTTTCCCCTTTTTCGCGTATGGCCTCACGCCTGCCTTGAGATGGACCGACTGCGTATCAGGGGTAAAGAACTCCTCAAGTTTTATCCTCTTCTCACTGATATCATAGGGAATGTACATCACTGAAACGTTCTCCGCCTCCCCCACAAGCGCCTGAACGTAATCGCTTGTCAGCAACGTGGCCTTTTCTTTCACGGCGAAATCCCGTATGAGCGCATCCAACCTTCCCTTTTTCGCGAGGTTTATATCCTCCTGCGTCGGTCGCGTTCCGTCAAACGTTAGCTTAATCTTGTGCTTTTCGCAGAGACTCTTTATTCTCCGTATCTCGTCCAGTCCCCTGAAACCGATATCTTTTCCTCTGGACGCCTGCGCCTGCAGTTCGTCTATCACTATTCTCGGTATGATTATCTTTGTTTTGTCAAGTTCCCCCTTCTCTATAAGTTCCGTCAGTTTTCTGTTTATGAGAACAGAAGTATCAGGAACGATTGTTTTCGAATTTTTTATGTGTTTGAAATGTCTTATTTTTACCATAATACCATCCTTTTTGATTTTTAATTATCTAAAGATAGAAACAGGATTTAAATATGTTCAGCGTCAGCTATTCCTCCTCTATCTCGCAAAAACACTCGCTTTTCGGCTTGCCGGAACCGCACGGGCAGGGTTCCTCATCTTCAGACTCGTGCCTTTCACTCTCCAGTTCCTGCATCTTTCCTATTCCCTTTTCCGAGTATTCCTTGTGGCTGCTGGGCGTGTCGTATTCCTTTATCTCCCTGTCCGTAAGGTCTATCTCGAAGTCCTTGGCGAAGTTCAGAGGATTGTCCTTCGGGTTCAAATGCTTCATGCAGCAGTCCTGAGGTTTTTTCCCTGAACCGCACGGGCATCTTTGGGGACCACCCCTCTTTATCTCCTTTTTTACCTCCATCCTGGGCATTTCCGGCTGGGAAGCAACCTCCGGTCCTGTGTTGATATCGTACAAATCCACAGAATAGACAATCTCGGAAACAGAATCAGGCGGCGGTTCTTCTGCGCCAAAATGTTCTTCTGCCTCATGCTCCAGCGAGTTGTTGTTGTATTTTGCAATTTTCATGGTCAAGATTAAAATTAATGCCGGACCGAGAATAAAAAGATTTCTATAGTTAAGTTAACACCTGATTTCCTTCGGCACGTCTTTTACTCTGAGGAGCTTCTCCTTTCCTGTTCGCATGTCCCTGAGTTTCACCATCCCCTGATTCAGTTCCCTCTTCCCCACAAAAACCACATAGGGTATGCCCATGGAGTTGGCATATTTGAGGTTGTTGGATATTCCTCTGCCCATAAGGTCCGTCTCGGTTTTCACACCGAGTTTACGTAGTTCTGCCGTGATTTTGACCGATTCCATGTCCGTCTGAATGGGTATGACCAAAACCTCTGTCATGGTTTTCTTGCTTTTCATTCCCCTTTCCTTCAGTGCCTCGAATATGGGTTCCAGGCCAAAGGAAATGCCTGTTGCGGGATATTCACCCTTTCCCAGGAACATTCCTATCATCTTGTCGTATCTCCCGCCTCCTGCAACAGCGGAGGTGACTTTCGATTTTTTGAGATATATTTCAAAAACGGGCCCTGTGTAATATTCGAGACCGCGGGCAAGGGAAATATCTATTTTAATTTCGAATCCCATGAGCCTGCAGTATTCAAGGAGTTCGCGAAGTTCTCGAATTCCCTCCTTCCCTTCCCCGCTTTTAATAAGTTTCTCCGTCTTGCGGAGAATCTCCTCATTGCCCCCCCGTGTTTTCAAAATTTCCGTCACGCGTTTTATCTGTTTTTTTTCAAAACCTTTTGTCTCCATTTCCTCTTTCACGCCTTTCATCCCGAACTTTTCGAGCTTGTCTATGGAAAGTATAGCATCGGATTTGTTTTTTGTTATCCCCGCATACTCCAGTATTCCGTTCAGAAGCTTCCGGTTGTTCACACGTATGACCACATCCAGACCGAGGGTCTCGAAGACCTCGTTCGCTATGGAGAGGATTTCGGCATCTGCCAGCATGTTCTTTGCCCCAACAATGTCGACATCACACTGAAGGAACTCGCGATAGCGCCCAAGCTTGACAGGACCATCCCTCCATACAGGCTGAATCTGATATCGTTTGAAGGGTTTGGGGAGGTTCGGATTCATCCCGACCACCTTCGAGAGAGGGACGGTTAAGTCGTAACGCAGGGCAAGGTCTCTCCCTCCCTGGTCTTTCAGGCGAAAAACTTCCTTCAGAATCTCGCTCCCTCCTGCGAATTTCGCTGAAAGAACTTCATACCTCTCGATTGCAGGGGTCTCAAGCGGGGAGTACCCGTATTTTTCGAATATATTCCTGAGGGTTTCGATTATCTTCCCCCTCGCTATACTTTCCTCTGGGAGAAAGTCCCTCATCCCCTTCGCATTCATGAGTTCGGATTCGCCCATGTTATCACTTTATTATTTGTTTCAGGTGTTATTTTAATTTCCGTTAACGCTTTT
>CAZTCK010000002.1:3728-16385 GCA_964612625.1 uncultured archaeon
TGTTATCACTTTATTATTTGTTTCAGGTGTTATTTTAATTTCCGTTAACGCTTTTGGGGAGATTAAAGCACCTTCCCAAGGAACAGAAAAGGGCTAGTTCGGTATGAACTCCCCTCTTTCATCCCTCAGTACCTCCACCTCCTCTTTCTCGACCATTCTCACCCATTCTATGAACGGGATTTCATCCGGATCGATGACCGAAAGGACTGCATTGAACACGAGAAATTCCATCTCATCGGGTCCGCTTTCAAGGAGGATTTCGATATCGAAATCCACGGCTTTCAAAATCTCTTCCAGAACCTTCCCGACCTCCTTTTCGAGCGAGCGTGTCTTATTTGTCACGAAAATCACCATCAGAATTCAGACACCCGGAAATCTCTTCCCGGATTTCGCAGGGTGTCAGAATCATTTGTGATACCAGTGAGAAATAGAATCTGGCCTGGCAAAAACCATCTTCTTTCCGAAGGCGGGTTCTGCCGGCATACTTCATCACTCTAGAGTAATATTGGAAAATTCATATATAAAGTTATCGCGTTCTGTCTCAGTTCAGCACGAATCCGTTTTCGTCCATAACCCTCTCAGGTTCGATTTCCTTCACCCATTTCACCTTGGGCATTTCTCCTCTTTCCCTCATTTTGTAAATGACGGTCTCCAGAAGAACAGATTCCACGTCCTCCCCGCTCTCAAATATGCTCTCCACATCGAAATCGAATTTCTCCATCACATCCCACACTATATCCCTCAAATCCTTCGTCATCCTCTTCCTGTTCATACCACATCTCCATCCTATATATCGAAAATCCTGACCCTCTGGGAGGGGAGCTCAACGACTGCTACTTTTCTGAATTCAGGAAGGGCGGCGTTAACGAAAAGTGTCCCCCCGTGTTTCATCACCCCTGCTGCCTCGTGTATGTGACCGAAAACGTGGAGTGCTGGTTTCACCCGGAATATCACGTCTCTCAGGTCTATGAAACCCGCGTTCGTTCCGAAATAGCTGACATCGAGTATCTCATAGGGCGGGTCATGGGTTATGATTATGAGTTTTTTCGGGTCTATCCCTTTCGACAATTCCGGTATGCGCGAATATTGCCCGAAATCCACCCCAAGGAAATGATATCCTTTGTACTCCACAACCTGGTTCACGAGTATGGTAACATTCTTGTTGTCCGTTTTAAGTTCGCTGTCCCAGTTCCCACGGACGACAAACGTACGGAAAATTGTTTTATCGAACACCCTTTTTGCAAAATCTTGTGAGAGAAAGTCGCCTGCGTTAACTATAACGTCCGCTCTTTCATTTTCAGCAACCTTCTCCACTTTCTTTGCTATTTCCATATCCCTGTGATAATCTGAAACGCACACTATTTTCATAAGAATCATATTCCCGTTTAACATTAATAAAAATTATTTCAGCATGTCCAAGCACACGTAACAGAGAATTTTTGAGAAGTTCAAAAGCTCACGTATCGATACATATTCATTTGCTTTGTGAGCGACATCTTCTCCTGGCGAATACCCGACGGCGAATATCCCCTTCTCAACCAGGGGTTTAACAAGGGTCGTACCCGAGAGGCCGGAGATTTCAGGTTCCTTCCCTATCACATGCTTCGCATGTTTTTTAATCGTTTGAATTAGGATGTTGTCCTTTTCGATCTCGACCGGTTTCTGGTCATCAACAATCTCCAATTTGAATCTCGCCTTTCTGTTCTTCTCCCTGACCTTACTGAACATCTCCCTTATATCCCTGAGTATGTCCTTCGAACTTTGGGACGGAAGGTAGCGGAAGTCTAGGAGGACCTCGCATTCCCCGGGTACTATGTTCGCTGCGGTACCGCCCCTTATGAGGCCGAGGTTGAAGGTGGGGCCGGAGAAGAGCGTGTGCTTCCTGAACCTCATCCTATATTTCCTCAGCAGGTTCAGAAATTCTATCATGTTCCATACCGCGTTTATTCCCCTTTCCGGGGCGGACCCGTGCGCCTGCTTCCCAAACGAGGTGATTTTGAGATGAAGCAAACCCTTCTCGGCGATATCTATCTTTCTCATCCTGTGTGCAATGTCGGGAACTATCCCGTACTCCCCTTTTATTTTCCCCTCCTCCAGCAGGTAGCGCATTCCGTATTTCGAACCCCTTTCCTCATCAGCCACACATGCAAGTACAACCTGACCTTTCAATTTCTTCTCGAATCTCTTCAGTATCTTCCCGGAAATCAGTACGCTTGCTAAAGGACCTTTGTTGTCGACTGCTCCCCTTCCGTATATCCTGTCCCCTTTCATTTCCGCTTTGAAAGGATTCGTCTTCCAGCCGTCTCCAGGGGGAACTGTGTCGAGATGGCAGGCAATCACGATTCTCGGCTTTCCTTTCCCCACGTAGCCTATTATGTTCGTTCTCCCCTTTTCCTTCTCGAAGATTTTGTAAGGTATTCCGTTCTTTCTGAAGAAATTCCTCACGATTTTTGCCGCCCTCCATTCGTTCCCGGGCGGATTCGAGGTATCCGCGGAGATGAGGTCTTTCAGAATTCCGATTATCTCCTTCCTCCTGGATTCAATTTCGCTTTCGATATCCATATTAAATATTAATCCTGTTCCTGTATTAATTGATATGATAGAGAAGCACGAAATCGTTCTGAAAACAAAGGCAGGGACGGATGTTATCGATATAACCCCCCAGGTAAACGAAATCCTTGTGAAATCGAAGGTGAAATCGGGAATCGCCTGCATATTCGTTACCGGCTCCACCGCTTCGATTTCGACACTCGAGTACGAGCCGAATCTCGTGAAGGATGTGAAGAAAGCGCTGGAAAGAATAGCTCCGGAGAACGAAGAATATGAGCATCACAAGACATGGGGGGATGACAACGGGTCCTCGCATGTCCGCGCGTGTCTGATGAAACCGGGAATTTGCGTGCCGTTTGAAGACCGAAAGCTTTCTCTCGGAACATGGCAGCAAATCGTCCTTCTGGATTTTGACACAAGGGATCGGGAAAGAAGGATAATAGTCCAGATAATCGGCGAATGAGTTCAGAGGACGGCCGGAAATTTTTTAATGACTCTCATTATAAAACTATTATGAACCAGGAGAGAATCGCCCTTCCCGAGCCATTCCATTCGCTTGTTGGCGGGATTGAAAAAGGAGCGGTAACGAATTTTTACGGGGCGCCCGGTGTCGGGAAAACGAATATCTGCATAATCGCAGCGCTTGAGTGTGTGCGAAGGGGAGGGAAGGTTGTTTATATAGACACGGAGGGCGGGCTTTCGCCCGAACGCGTGAAACAGATAGCGGGAAACGAGAACGCTCTCAGACACATAATTCTCGTGGAACCGAAGACGTTTGAGGAGCAGGGCGTTGTCATCAAAAATCTCGAAAACCAGGATTTCGATATGCTCATCCTTGACTCCGCTGTGGCGCTTTACAGGCTGAAGTGCGCTGACCCAACGAAAGAAACGCTGGAGGCAAACAGGGAACTTTCGATTCAGCTTTCCGTTCTTTCGAATATCGCACGGAAGAAAAACGTTCCTGTTATAATAACCGCACATACCTTCAAAGACTGGGAGACCGGTGAAAACCGGATTATAGGAGGCGACTCTATCAAATACTGGTCGAAATCAATCGTGTTCCTTGAGCACACAGGGAGGATGGGGGAAAGAAAGGCGACTATCGTGAAACACCGCTCAATTCCGGAAGGGAAAAGTGTGAAGTTCGAGATAATCAACGAAGGTGTGAGACCCTCGGGCTTCAGGATATTCTAGTTTAAACCCCTGTTTCTGAGGTTACCAAAGAATAAATCACTAAAAAGTAATTAATTTAAAGTTTTCATCCAAAACTTCAACATGAAAGAAGGCGTTCTCGTGTCCCTTAGCGATACGCACCTGGCGGCCGGAAGGGAAGAGGACACTACAAATGCTGAACTTTTGCGCGAATTTACGGACTGGGTGAGCAAAGACGGTTTTCTCACGGCCATAGCCGGTGACGTCTACGATTATTACCAGTCGGCGGGGTTCAAAAATGTCGTGATGAGGCATCCGGAAATACACACCATCCTGTCCGATGGCATGAACAGCGGCAGAATTCTGCCCGTGAACGGAAACCACGACCCCGAACTGCTGAAACATCTGAGAGGATACGTAAAGGGAGATGCGTGGAAAAAACTGAAGAGGAGTTTTTATACATCTGACTGGAAGCTGAGAATACCTGATATGCAAACGGATATAACGCACGGGCACGAGTTTGAGGCTTCATACAATTTTATAATAGGAAAGCCGTGGGAAAGGTACATGAACTGGCTTCTGGGGAGGATAGAGCAATATATATGGAAGGACATAGATGCGTGGTTCGCCAAGAAAACCAGGGACTTGAGAAAGGGTATACTCGAAAAGTTTGACAAGGCAGCAGCCGAGATGCTCACGAAGAATAAAGGATATCCCATACGTATAATAGGGCACACGCACACACCGGATTTCAAAGTCATAGACAAGGGTGAGGACGGGAAGCCGCTCATATACACGCCGGATGATATTGACCTTTCGGAACCTGTGGAATTTGAACTCGGCGGGAAGATGTATCTCCTCAACGACGGGGCATGTGTGAACGGAAGGTGTGATTATCTCGTTCTTGTGAAACTGGACAGAAGAAAATACCGCGCTGCCTACATGAGAATGTCGGACGGCATGGGAACCGCTGTTCTCAAAAAATACGGAGTTCTGGACTAGTTTTCTTTGTCTTTGGATTTCTTCCTGTCCACGAATCCGCAGTTCACGCACAACTTCCAGGGTCTTCTTTTGAAGGGCTTCACCTGGATTATATTCAGTCCGCATTTCTCGCATTTCTCGTCAAGAACCGTTATTTTTCCCTTCTGGGGGAGAGGATAGCTCTGTTTGCATTTGGGATAATTGGAACAGCCCACGAAATATTTTCTGGTCGTGTGGGAATGGAGTATGCGAAGTTCCCCCCCGCATTTCGGGCAAACCCCTATGTAATGCGAAACCTCCTGGAATTCCTTTACCCCCTCCTTTAATTCAGAACCTATGTGAAGCTCATGTTTCCTGAACTTCTGAAGGATTTTTTCCAGTTCTCTTTTCGCTTCTTCCACGACCTCCTCCCTTTTCTTCTTCCCGTTCTGTATCATCTCCATCTCCTTCTCGAACCTCCTCGTAAGCTCCTCCGAGATGATTTCCGGACAGTGTTTTTCGAGCGCCTCGATTACGGCAGAACCCAGAGCAGTGACTTTAATCGATTTATCGCGTATGTATTCTCTCTCGTAGAGGGTGTGAAGGATTTGCGCGCGGGTTGCCTTCGTTCCGAGATTCTTCTCCTCCATAACCTTCAGGACTGAGGCCTGGGAGTAGCGCGGAGGAGGTGAGGTCTGCTTTTCGTTCATCTGAATCTTCGGATTTTCGACTTCTTCGCCTGTTTTCATCTCCGGGAGAATCTGCTCCTTGAACTTTGCATACCTTCCGTAGAACTCCATCCATTCGGGCCTGACCGTCCTCATCCCGAACGCCTTGAACTTCTCACCATTCACGTTTATTACCACAGATACATGTTCCCTCAGGGCCGGGTTCGCGAACACCGAGAGGAATCTTCTCACGATCAGGTCATATACCCTTCGCTGGTACGAGTTGAGTTTTTCGGGTGTTTGCCCGGTCGGGAAAATGCTCGGGTGAGCCGGGTCGTCCTTCTTTCCTTCGTTAGGTACGAGCTTCTCCTTCCCGAGCAGTTTTTTGCACAGCTCCGAATATGTTTTCTGCCGGGAAAGCTTCTCTATTATGTTCCTCAGTCCTAATTTTTGGGGGAGCTTCTGGCTTGAGGTTCTCGGGTACGAAATAAGGGCTTGTTCATAAAGGGTTTGAGCGATATCGAGAGTCATCTTCGGGGAGTAGCCAAAGTTTCGGAATGCCTCCCTTTGTAAGGTTGTAAGGTCGAAAGGAACAGGAGGGGCCTGTTCAACCATTTTCTTTTCGACCTTTTCTACAAGCGCTTTCTTCCCCTCGCATTTTTTCAAAACGTTTTCAGCTTTCTCCTTCTCCCAGAATTTGTCCTTCTCGTGATTCGCTGTTATTTTCTTCCCATTAATCGTTCCCTGCAATTCGATAATCCAGAAAAGTTCGGGGACGAATTTCTCGATTTCCCTCTCCCTTTCTTCGAGAATCTTCAGTGTGGGACCCTGTACCCTCCCTATCGAGAGCGTCCAGTACCCGTTTGCCTTTTCGAGGGCAAGCGTGAGAGCACGGGAGAGATTAATACCCCAGAGGAAGTCGAGGGCATGTCTCGTCAAACCTGCCTCTATCTGGGGGAAATCGAGATGCGGCAGGGCATTTTCATACGCCTCTATTATATCCTTTTTCGTCAGCGTTGAGAACTTCATCCTCTTCCCTTTGGTTGTTCCGCAGATAAACCTGAGTATGTTGTAGGCGATAGTTGAACCTTCAATATCGTAGTCGCAGGCGGAGATGAATTCGTCCGCGTTCTTTGCAAGCTTCGCTATGTTGTTGTAGTATGTCTTTGCCCAGAGGTTGTTTTTCATCTGAAACGTGGGTTTCCATTCAAGATCAAAAACAGGGTATGTCCATTTGGATCTCGAACCTTTCTGGTCCAGAACGAACAGATGTCCCACTGCCGGGACAACCACAAAATCCTTTCCTCCATGCCTGAATTTGAAATAGTAGGCCTTTCTGCCAACCTTCTTGACTTCACCTTCTGCAAGCGCGTGGGCTATCCTCTGTGAAGCACTTGGTTTTTCCGCTATTATGAGGGTGTAGGGCATATTTAACTATTAAAAACAGGGTGTGTTTAAATACTTTGAAGAGCGCAAGCCCTAAATTCTGAAAACCTGGTCTCCTTCCCTCACCCTGTCCACAACTTTAAGACCGACCGATTCGCCTTTGTTCGCTTCCTCTACGTTTTTGTGCTCTATCTGCATCGATTCGACTTTCTGGGTGAAGTTTGTGGTCGCTCCCTCTATCGAAATCTCGTCCCCGACTCTTAACGTGTCCTCAAGCTCGATAACCGCAACTCCTATGTTCGTGAAGTAGTGCGTCACCCTCCCGACGAGCTTCTTTTCCTCAGCCATGATTTATCGTATGCCTCCTGTATTTAAAAATTTTCATGTACAGCCAGAATCGGAGCAAACAAATACGAAAAACTATGCGGGGGCTGGGAATTTCACACAGCTGGAAGCGTTAGCTCCCTCTTGCTCCACAGCTTCTGTTGGGAGCAGGAGAAGCTGTGTTCGAACCCAGGAACTCATTTCTCATTCGCTTCGTGAGCGAAGCGGACACTAAGAGAGTAGGTCTTGAGCTTCGACATCATCTTGAATCAGGGTTCAAGACCATTCTACCGCCTTTGACCACTGCCACAGCCTTTTCTCATCCGGAAGGCGTAACGAGCGAATGCAAGTGGCCTCCTTGTTCGCTAAAGCCTTTTTCTTGAAAAAAGGCTTTCTTGGCTACCCCCGCATGTCCGATAATAGAAAATAGTCATCATATTTTAAATTTTAACCTATTGCCCTCAGCTGGGAGCGCAACTTCTCCAGTTGTGTGTAAACATCCCTTACGTAGTTCCCGACCTCCTCTGCACTACCTTCTTCTGTTTCCATGTGAGTTTCTATCCCCTGTGGGCGGAGAAAAAAGGAGTCTAGATGGGAGATCAGTGTGTTTAGTTCATCAAGTGTTTTGTGCGCTATCTCTATTCCGTTTGCCACTTCCTTCTGCATATCCTCAAGCACGTCGAGCGCATCTCTCAAGTTGAGGAGATGGGATTTGAGGTCGCGAATGTTCTTTATGATATCCCTGTATCTGTCAACCTTTATGAAAAGCGGTGGTGACTGCGCCTGCGGAGCAGGAGGTCTTGGCGGAGAAGGAGACTTCTTTATTTCGGGAAGCGTGGGAGGCGGTTCAAACCTCTTTTCCTCCTTCGGTTTCTCGGCTTCGGGCTGAAGTTCCTTAATCTCCTTGGACTTGTCTCCAAAAAATTTCATGTTTAATATTTCTCCTTTTAATAATAAATAATTTTGAAATTACGGAGCGCACCGAAAGAATGATGCGTCGGCCGGGATTTCCAAGTCCTTTCCTTTTGGGTCGCGAGCCTTTGTGACTTGCGACAGCGTCCGGAAAGGATCGCTTTGAACCCGGGTTACAGGCTTTTCACTGAAAGCGAAGTTCCTGTTTTCGCTTAAGCCTTTTGAGCAAAAGGCTTATTGGCAAGCCTGTGTCCTAGAGCCCGCGAAGGGCACCAGATTGCCCAACCTTTTCGCTAAAGCCCCGAGAGAGGCTTTACTCCTGGAAAAGGCTTTCTAGACTACCGACGCATACCGGACTCCGTAACTATTATATTCCCTGGCAGAATTTAAAATTTAACTCACCCGAATATGCTTCCGAATCCTGCTGCCGCTGACTCTTCCTGTTCCGATATCTTCTTCAGAATCTCTTCTTTCTCCTTTCCGTCAACCTCTTTCCCCAGTTCTCCCAGTATCTCCTTCGTGCGCCTGACTGCTTCGCCCGAGCCGTCAATCTCCAGATAATAGCCGTCTTTTTCCATGCCCAGCGCCCGGGATTCCCTGAAGTTGATTGTCTGCCTTGAGACTATCTCATCCCCGTAAACGATGTTCTTGGCTTTTGAGAAATTTTCTGCAGGAATGAAAAATACCGCCTTCATGTTCTGCCCTCCAGTTTCTGATTTCTATTATTCCGTATCACGTATTTAAATAGGTTTCAGTAGTACCCGTATCCGGAATATTCTTGACGGGAAACCTTTGTTTTTTTGTACGCCACAAAAAGAAGAACCAGAACCACTACCACTATCAGCGGAACTGCAATCAATGTCCAGCTGAATCCTCCTCCCTCTTCGGTTTCTCCAGCCGGTTTTTCCCCCGGCTTTTCTGCTTTCTTCTTCATGTCATCGAGCGTGTTTCTGAAATCCTCATATTCTTCAATGACTTCTGTGTACGATGCTGTCCTGTTGTAACGGGATTCGTATTCCTCTCTCGCGTTCCTTATTTCCTCCCTTATACCGGGATGTTCTCTTTCAGTCGTCTCTGCATATCTTATCGCATCGGTCAGGAGTTCGCCTATGGAAATATAAGAGGTTAACAGTTTTTCGGCCCCCTCTGTGGTTATCTTGAACTCTATCCTGTACAGCTTTTCCTTTTCCGGCAATATGCTGAAAACTGCTGTTTTTTCCCTTCCCTTTTCAACACGGATCGTTTTCGATTCAGGGTCTACCCGGACCCTTGGCTCAGGGCTCACCTCTATCAGGAAATCCCGCGTTTCATCGTAGTTTGAAATAACCACTCTGAATCTGGTTTCTTGGGCCTCCTTCAGGTTTATATTCTTGGGTATGACGGACGCCGTGAAACCCTTTTTCTCCGCGGTGGTAACAGATAACGTGGTTGATTTCTGCTTTCTGCATGCCTGTATGTCACAACCTTCAGCCACTGCACGCACGATTATCTGAAAGTCTCCCTCCCTTTCCGGGACTTTCACTTTGAAGGTTTTCACAGCAGTCGGTTTGGAAGGGGAAGTCGTAACAACAGGCTCGCCGAAATCGTTCTGAAGATTCGTTGCTATCGAAAGCCTGATTCTGAGGTTTGCGTAGGACGTCACATAGAGGGTTTTGGTTACGATTTCCCCCGGTTTCGCGTATGTTACGTCCTCCTCGAAACTCAGGTCTATTATATCAGCGTTTTCGTTCATGAGTTCGCACATGTCCGTTTCGTTCGTAACCTCCACGCCCGTATCCACATCCTCGTAATCAGAAACACAAAACCCCCCTGAAATATCGCTGGAGAGTCCGAGGTCACGGGAGACGAGTCTTATCCTGTAAAAGGAAAAATCGCCCTCTTCTTTTCCGGTATAATAAAAACAAACGGGATTCTTGTTCAGAACGCCCGGTTCCATGACGACGCTGCTGTATGTAAGGTCAACCCACGGACTTTCTTCCCTGTCCGCCTCTATTATCGTTTCTGTTGTATTCTCGAGATAGCTTACACCGAGGTCCTGCGGCAGGCTCACGTACACACATTTATATCCGGTTCCCGGCTCGACCGAAAACACTGTCCCGCTTTCCAGGGAACTTGCAGGGTGGGCACAGAGTAAAAAAGCCACGAGAATAGCGAAAAAAACATGCCTCATATTTATAATTCCGTCATGTGGTTAAAATACTTCACCTCTTCCTTTAAGTTTATAAATTTTCTACACATATTTCAATAATGCCTGAAAATCTTGAGGGATTTGTTTCGCCGAGGAGACTGCCCGCTTTGGAAAAGAAAATATCCGAACTCGGGAAAGATGATGTTCGGGTTCGGTTGCTTGGGATGGTGATTGACAGAAAGGACAACGTGATTGTCCTTGACGACGGAACAGGGAAGATAAACGTGGTGTTCCCTGAACCGGTGAAAACGGAGGCTAATAAAATAGTTCGCGTGTTCGGAAGGGTTATTCCGAGCGAGGAGGGTTTTGAAATACAGGGTGAAATCCTTCAGGACATGAGCGGGCTGGATATGAGCCTTTACGAGAAGGTGAGCAAACTCGAACGAAGCGAATTTAAAGTATGATGTTAATAAAATACCCAGGAGGTGTTTCATATGTTCAGGATAACTCTGAGCAATGCAGATTTGCTTAAAAACTCTATACCCATCATAGCAGAAATTATAGATGAGGGGGTTTTCAAAGTCGACTCCAACGGATTGTCTCTGCTCTCTCCTGACAGGAGCATGATCGCCGTTGTGGATTTCCGTCTGCTGGCTTCGGCTTTTGACGATTTCAAAGTCACCGGCGAAGAAACACTCGGTCTGAACCTCTCAAACCTTGTTGCTGTTATCAAAAGGATAAAAACAGGAGAAAAGGTCATACTCAGCAAAGAGGATGGTTCCAACGTGCTGGAAGTTGTGATGGAAGGGAAGGGGAGGAGGAAATTCGAAATTCCGCTCCTGAATATTTCCACGGAGAAGCCCCCCCTTGACCAGCTCGAATTCAAAGGGAAGGTGGAGCTCGACTCCAGTATTCTGGAAGAAGGAATATCGGATGCAGATATTGTGGACGATTCTGTTGTTTTCGAGACCAACCCCGAACTCTTTAAAATGTGGGCCAAAGGTGATATCAGCTCCTCGCAACTTGAGCTAAAGAAAGGGGAGGAAGGTCTTTCGGCACTGGAGGCACCCGAACCTGTAAGAGCACGATACCCTCTGGAATATCTCAAGAAGATGATAAAGGCAGCAAAATTCGCGAACAGGGTTGCCCTGGAATTCGCAAACGACTATCCGCTGAGAATGGTTTTCAAGGACATAGACAAGATAAATCTCTCCTTTATCCTGGCGCCGCGGGTTGAGGAATAATCACGCGAGAACCGCGGCAACAAATATCATGACCAGCCCTATTATTACCATTATCACCCCTGCCCAGAACACCCAGGGAACTGCAAAGAATGAAATCGCTATGTACGCACCTGCAAGTATGAATACAAAACCCAGTATGGCAGTAAGCCACAGCGGAAGCATCCCCTTTTTCATGTTTTATAATTTGTATAAAACCAATAAATATTCAAAAATTAAATATCTTCATGAACCTTTCACTCGTTTTCAAAACAGGTCTTGCATCCGGGGTAATTCACGGAATTCTTCAGGGTGTCATTTCGCTTTTAACTTTCGTGATTTACAGGGAACAGATAATTGAGACCATCCGGAATTCGATACCTTCGAATGTGAACATCCCCTTCACGGTAGAACAGCTTGCAGATATGGGGATGATGTTCGCCATTCCGGGCTCGATAATTGGCGGGATGATAGCAGGCGTAATTGTATGCTTCATCTTCTCGTTCATGTATCACGAACTTTTGGGGAAGAACTCGAAAGTGAAAGGGATATTTCTCTGCGCACTTCTCCTTGTGGGCGTAATATTCGGGGAATTCGTATACCCCGGTGTGGTGGGAGGGATATTCCTCCTGAATACGCGATATCTTCTTCTTTTGCCGGCGAGTTTCGCCTTCTTTCTTGTGTTCGGTTATGTGATGGGAATGTTTTACGATAAATTTGGAAAGGAGGGGAGAAGATGAACGATTTTGTTCGGATGATAAAGGAGAGGAGGAGCATCAGGGAATACTCAGACAGACCCATCGAGAAACGGATATTGGAGGAGATAGTGGATTGCGCAAGGCTGTCGCCTTCTTCCCGAAACATTCAACCATGGGTTTTCGTGGTTGTAACAGAGAGGGAAAGGTTAAGGAAACTTTCCGAATACGTCTCATGGGGTAATTTCATAAAGGATGCGGGAGCATGCATCGCGGTATGCGGGAGAAAGGATGTGAAAAGATACGTGGAAGACTGCTGTCTGGCGGCGGAGAACATAATGCTGGCGGCGAAGAGTTTCGGGATAGGTTCGTGTTATGTCGCGGCGCTGGGGAAAGATGTGGAAAGGGCGAGGGAACTTCTGAACATACAGGACGAGTACGAAATCGTGTGCTTCATCTCCCTCGGATATTTCGGGAAAAATCCGAAACCGCACGACAAAAAATCTCTGGAAGAGGTAATACGCTGGGAGAAATTCTGAGGAAGGGCAAAACCCTTTAAATACGGAAACCACAAAACTATTTAAGAATCAACTCGGAATTTATGAACAGCGGGGTGGAGCAGCCTGGAGTAACCGCTTTTCCGGACGCAACGCTTGTCACAA
>CAZTCK010000002.1:16485-35489 GCA_964612625.1 uncultured archaeon
GAAGAGGCGATGAAGATAGAGAACATAACGAAACTCGCGAACGTCCTCCCCCCGAATGTGAAGGAGCTGAGAATAGTTGAAATCGAGGGTTTCGACATACAGGCGGACGGGGGAACGCACGTGAAGTCGACAAAGGAAATCGGAGAGATCAAATTCCTGAAAGCAGAGAACAAGGGAAAGAACAACCGCAGGGTTTATTATACGCTATCGTCATGAGGGAAGGTATGAGGAAGAGAAAGGTGTTGATCCTCATTATAATAATCCTTGCAGCATGCACTTTTTACTACTTCTTTATTCATGTACGTTATACAAAGACACAGCAATTCCACAAGTTTATTGATGATTACATTCAGAGTGCGAAGCCTTTGGAGAGACATCAGTTCGAAAGGGAATTGTTCGATCTGTCCGATTTTGGTTATTACAGACATGCATGCGAATTTGAGATCGAAGAGATAGAGAATGCAATGATTTTAAGAAATGTAAGATGTGACCCGGAGAAGGTAAAAGACCTCCTTTCTGTTGTGCCTACCGACGATCTCGTAAAGCAGTCCCTTTTCATGAGGCTGTCTTGGGATAATGGTATGAAAAGTTTAGCCGATTACTTCGCCAAGATAGTAAAGGGGGATGCAAGATTCACAGGTGCAGGGATCGTCTCATTCCTCGTCCTGAACAGAGGATATGTAGAAGTGTATTCCTTCGTGGGAGGTATGATATCTCGGTGTATGCAGTTTCACAACAAGAGCCTGAATTGCGTACCACAAATCGTGGAAACAGAATCAAAAGCGATTTGGGATTTAGTTGAGGATATCGAGTTTGGGGAAGACTTTGTCCACGAATGTGAGAAGGCCAAAATACTTTCGTCCATGCCCCTCCCGCCCGAAGTTCACAATAGCTTTACCAGAGAGAATTGCCAAACAATCTCAGAAATATATCAAGATGTATTCGACCACTTCAGGAATGCTGAGATGGACACGAACGGAAAGTTCATGATTCTGGCCACGCTCCATTGGATTTCGAATTCCTTCAGGGGTTTTGATAGGGAAAGGGAGACCGAGTACATTGTTGGCATGTTAAAAAAGCACGTGGACCCCGAATTTTCTGATATGCTCGAACTTGCTAAAAGCTGAAAATATTTTAAATCAAAAAATAAATCTTGAATGCGGTGGTCATTTTGAAGGGGTGGAGTTTCATTGGGTTGGTGTGTGTGCTTCTGATCTCCGGGTGCGTTCAGGTTCAGGAGATTCCCTCGCCAGAAGAACAGGCGAAGATGAAATGCATCGAGCTCTGCAAAAAAAGCGAAATCGACCTTTCGAACGGTCCCTGCCTCTCGGATGATAATCCGGAGTGGGATGTGAACAACTGGGTGTGCGATGTTGCACATTCGCCAAGGGAAGCGGTGGACAATCTCCCGGAAAACCAGTGCAGGGCATTCAGGGAAGGGAAGGCGAGGCATTTCGTGGAGGTCAATCCAAACTGCGAATTCATAAAAGCTGTATGATGGAAGCCCTGAATTCGAAAACGGGCTGGCGTCAAAGATGTTAATCTTTGTCACGGTGTGAGCATGCCTGTGATAACATTCAATTTGTTAAAGGAGCTGATTTTAAAAGAAGGGAGACCTGTTACCACAAACGATATCATCAACCACATCGCGGACAAATCCCCGAGCATCCTGGAAAACCTCGTTTCGAACATGATGGTTCTCGAGAAAGCGGGATTTGTGAAAAAGAGATTCGACAAAGAAAAAGATTCATATGTGTGGGAACTCGGAAAACCCAATCTGAACGGGAGGGAGATGCTGGAGAAATACCCGGAGCTTTATGAGCAAACGCTTTACGGGGAAGAATCCATAGATGAAATATTCAAAAAGAAAAAGCGTTAAAGAGGGGAGGCGTATTCTTTCGCAAGCTGGAAATAAAGTTTCGCTGTGTCTCTTGCCTCCTTTTTCTCGAAATCCGGGATGGCAGGGTCATTAATGCGAAATCCCAAAACCTTCCCCCTGACATACGCCCTGTAACATCTGTAAAAGTCCAGCAACCTGTAAATTTCGCTATCCCCGCTCTTCTCCACATATCTCTTCACGAAATAGTCCGAAAGGAACCTCCTTCGCCTGAAATCGAGGTCCATCGAGAGAAACGCTATATCATTCGCAACATCCGAGCATGCGAAGCGTTCGTTGAACTCGATCGCATCGAATACGTATATGTCCGAATCAACCACAAATATGTTTCCCGAGTGGAGGTCGCCATGACACCACTTCACCTTTCCCTCGCGCAGGCGTTTCGCGAAGAGTTCGCGCTTTTCATCCATAAATCTCTCGATTTTATTTCGAATGCTTTCGAACGTTTCCTTGTCGAGGGTTCTTCCCACGAAGTCCCTGGTCTGCCTGAAATTCTCCCTCCAGTTAAACTTCACGGTCTCCAGCGAACCGATTGAATGCGGGTCGCGGAAGGTCCGTGTTTTTGAGTAGAAATCGATCAGGATGTCAACTATTTTATCGATTATTTTCGTATCCACTTCGTTCCTGTCGAGCAACCGGCTCATTATCGTCTCCTGCGGGAATTCCTTCATCTTGATTGCGTAATCAATCGTCTCCCCCGGACCGTTTATCTTTATGGAATGGTCGAATCTGTTCACGGGTAAAACCCCTATATACATCTCCGGGGAAAACATCCTGTTTATTTCCAGTTCTCTCTCGCAGAACTTCTTCCGCTTTTCGAGCGTGGTGAAATCCAGGAAGCCGAAGTCCACGGGTTTCTTTATCTTGTACGCATACTTCCCCGTCAGGAAAATCCAGGATATGTGCGTTTGCATCAGGCGGATACCTTTCACAGGCGAGTCGTACGCCTCCGGTTTCTTCAGCGCCTCAATCATGTCCTTCGACTGCTTCAGCATATATATATTTATTTGAGCAAACTAATATGTAAACTCATGGTGGTTTCATGGGCAGGGTGAAGGACAAAAAACTTTCGAAGGCAGGGGAAATGAAGATACGATGGGCCGAAGACCACATGCCCGTTCTCATGAGCATACGGAAGCGGTTCGAAAGGGAAAAGCCGTTGAAGGGAGTAAAAATTGCATGCTGCCTGCACGTCACGAAGGAAACTGCTGTCCTCGTGAAGACCCTGAAGGCAGGGGGAGCAAAAGTCGCTCTGTCCGGTTCGAATCCGCTGTCAACGCAGGATGATGTTGCCGCTGCCCTCGCGAAATCAGGGATAAATGTGTTCGCGTGGAGGGGGGTGAACAAAAAGGATTACTACTGGTGCATAGACAGGGTTCTGGATACGAAACCTCACATAACCATGGATGACGGAGGGGATTTGGTAACGAGAATCCATTCGAAGAGGAAGGATTTGCTCAAATATGTGATTGCCGGAACAGAGGAAACCACCACCGGTGTGATACGATTCCGGGCGATGGAAAAAGATTCCGTCCTGAAATACCCGATAATAGCGGTGAACGATGCGTTTACGAAATACCTGTTTGACAATCGCTACGGGACAGGGCAGTCAACCATAGACGGAATTCTCCGCTCGACCTCCGTCCTGCTCGCGGGAAAGAATTTTGTCGTTGTGGGTTACGGATGGTGCGGACGGGGGATAGCAATGCGGGCGCGGGGCATGGGGGCGAATGTTATCGTAGCCGAGGTCGACCCTTTGCGCGCGCTGGAAGCGGTTATGGATGGGTTCAGGGTTATGCCCATGCCCGAAGCTTCGAAAGTTGGCGACATATTCGTCTCCGCGACCGGGGACAAGGATGTTATAACAGGACAGCACATCAGGAACATGAAATCCGGCGTTATAATAGCGAATGCCGGCCACTTTAACGTGGAGATAAACATCCCCGACCTCAAAAAGCTCTCGAAGAGCAGGAAGGTTATAAGGGAGAACGTGGAGGAATACACGCTCAGGAACGGGCGGAAGGTCTATTTGCTCGGGGAGGGGAGACTGATAAACCTCGCCGCCGCTGAAGGCCATCCTTCCGAAGTGATGGACATGTCCTTCGCGAATCAGGCGCTGTGCGCCGAATACATAGTGAAAAACAAAGGGGGGCTCGAACCGAAGGTTTACAGGGTTCCGGAAGAAATCGACAGAAAGGTTGCGAAGCTCAAGCTTGAATCCATGGGTGTGCGGATTGACAGGTTAACGAAAGAACAGAAAAAATACCTTTCTGAATGGAGGGAAGGGACGTAAGGGTTATAAAAGTTTCTAATAAATAACTATTTATGAGTGGCAAATGCATTCTTGTAGCAGAGGATGATGAACGGACAGGTAAGTCAATCAGGGGCATTCTCGGAGACGAGGGCTACGAAGTAAGAGTATATACAAGAGGCGAAGATCTTGTAAAAAATTACCTGCAAAACCCGGACAGCGTGGGTCTTGTGATTACGGACATGGAAATGGACGGGGGGATGAGCGGCATAGACGTGGTTGAAAAGTTAAGAAATTTAGGATATGGAAGAAAGATTATAGGCATGAGCGGAGACCCTGCGGAATCTGATTTTATTCAGGCAGGGGCAGACGGCTTTTTGCCAAAACCCTTTTCTCTTGATGAGATAGTTGAAATGGTTAAAAAATCGTATCAGGATGGTTCATCTTCCGTATAGTTCCTTCCCCAGTTTCTCCAGCATTTCGAAACCCTTAACCTCTTCTTTGTAAAGAGGGACTTCCATGATTTTGTAACCCCTGAACTTCTCCCGGATTTCCCTCAGTCTTTCCATCTGGTTCTTTCGCTTTTCTGTGCAGAAAGGGCAGCCTTTGTTTTCGGGGATAAGCTGGTTCACCACGATGGTGTCAACAGGGATTCCGTATTCTTTTAGAATTGAAAGCGAGCGCTCGGATTCGTATATGCTCATTGCCTCCGGGATGAGAACGAGGTTGAAATGGGTTTTCTCGCTGTCACTCAGGATTTCCCTTGCCTTCCTTATCCTCTCTTTTATCGCCTCGAGCTGCTCTGTCCCGAGTTTCTTTTCATCCTCATCGCCCGCTTCTCCGAACGGGAGGAATTTCTTGAACGTGTTTATGACACCCGAGAATTTCAGGCGTATGTTTATCATCTTCCCTACCCACGAATCCAGGATGTCGGGAAGGGAAAGGAAACGGAGCGTATGCCCTGTGGGTGCTGTATCAAAAACTATCACATCGTAATCCTCTGACTGCATGAACTGGAGGAATTTATCAAAAGCCGCCATCTCGTCTATGCCGGGGGTGTTCCCGGCGAAGTCAAACGTTTCTTCGAGTCCGAGCCCCTTCAGAAATTCTAGTTTTTCCATGTGAGGCGTTATCTTTTCCTTGTACTCTTTCATCGCTCTCTTGGGGTCTATTTCGACAGCGAAAAGGTTTTTTCTCAGCTTTTTTATATCCCCGCCTATTTTCATTTCGAACGAATCCGATAGCGAATGGGCGGGGTCTGTCGAGATTATCAGGGTTTTCTTTCCTTTCTTTGCGAAGTGGAGGGCGGTTGCAGCTGCTATGCTCGTTTTCCCCACGCCTCCTTTGCCTCCGAAAAGGTAAAATTTCGTGTCCTTTTTCCTGAATCCTAACATTCGTTACACCATGTTAAAAAAATAAACCCATGTCACAAGCCAGACAAGTATGTAAATTACGCCCCCGTTAGACATCCACCACTTTATCCCTTTCTTCTTCAGGAGGAATTCTGTTGCATATCCCGTGACCAGAAGGATGAAAATTGCAAGACCTAAAGAATAAAGGGCATGCTCAAAAAACAAGGAGAGATAGCCTGCAACCACCCCCGCAACTGTGTGTATGCCGAGAGAAACCCTCGTAGCGTTCAGCTCGTTCATTTAATAAAGTTTGTCGTGCGGGGTTTTTAAAGGTTAGCAGGTCATTTCTTCTTTCTGTGCCTCATCTTTTTCCTTCTCTTCTTCAGCTTGTGCTTCTTCATCTTTTTTCTTTTCCGTTTCCTTCCGCATGGCATAATCAACACCTGACATACTGTTCAGCGTTTATAAGCCCTGGGCGAGGATTTCGAACCTATCGAACTCGCGACCTTTCGCTTTTTGTTTGCGAACTGGAGCTTTGTTACTTCCGCTCAAGCCTTTCGGGAAAAGGCTTATACCAAGCGAACGCTCTTTAGCGACTAAAGCAGAAGTTTGGTATGACACAGACAATATCTGTGCCGTTTCGCTCTTCTGCTCCTTTCGAAATTACCACTGAGCTACCAGGGCATCTATATAATCAATATTTATATACGTTTAAATTCTTTACAAAATTTATGATCAACTTCCACCCAAAAAAGTCCTTTTGTACAGATTCCATGTTCTTATGAATTCTGCATGAGGCCAGCTTAAAGGGAGGGTTATATAGGCTATCCCCTTCTTGAACATGGGATGCTTGCGGGTGTTCCTTATCATTATCTTCCTGTCCTTCCTCAAGATGCCAGCTTCTGTGAAATCCGTAACGTAATCCTCAAATTCTTTGATTGTAGATATGTGCTCGGGGAGTTCATAATTGTAGGCGATATTTAAAACCCAG
Organism: uncultured archaeon; assembly: GCA_964612625.1. GTDB lineage: Archaea > Aenigmatarchaeota > Aenigmatarchaeia > QMZP01 > QMZT01 > CAZTCK01. The sequence continues at coordinate 22,977 of CAZTCK010000002.1, forward strand.
TTTAGATATTTATCTGCCTTTTTCTTGTCCCCCAGATTTATGTAGTGCCTGCATATCATGAGCGTGAAATGAGGCCAAGGCCCGTACCCACCATTATGCCTTCCCTCCCTCTTCGGGTACCTACATATCCCCCCTAATTTCTTGTTCCATAGGTATTTCTCGATTCTTCTCACCGTTGACACAACCCTCTTGTCACTATCAGGAAGGAGGCCAAAAAACGCAACCGCATACTGCGAAGCATCCGGCTCGACCTTGACGGAACTTGATTCACGAATTCTGATATTCTTAATGAATGAGCCAACTCTCGAATTCCACATGTATTTCATGATGCTCGCCCTTATTTTTTTCGAATACCACTTCCATCTATCACGTTTCAACCGAAGTTTTTCTCCCAGTTTTGACAATTCTTTCAATGCAGCACAGCAGGCGCAGTTTGCCCATATCTCCAACCCCTCCTCTGTGGGCGGAAATTCGTGTATTGAATTGGGAGTGAAAATCAGGTTCTTCTCCCTGTAAACACTCTTTACTATGTAATTGGCTGCCTTCCAAATTCTCTTCCAGTTTTTTCTTGCAAAGTCAAAATCCTTCGTTCGTTTTACATATTCAGCAAAGGAGAGAAGTATAAGTCCTGTTCCATCTATCTGTATTGGTTTATAGGAAGCGTCCCTCCCTTCTGTATCGTATCTCTGCGGAAACGCTCCGCTTTCCAATTGCCCCTTAAGAACAAATTCCAGTCCCTTCTTGGCGTTCTTGAACAATCCGGCAGATAGAAAGGCAAGCACGCAGAATGAATGGTCTCTCGGATAGATATAAGGATAACGCTCACCTTTTGGCGTAGCCAAGCATCCTCCGTTCTCAAGCTGAATTTTCTTTAATATTTCGATTGAATTTCTGTAAAGTTTTTCCGCTTTTTTGAAATCTATACTCATTTCAATAACCCCAGAACAGCCTTGTTCCACCCTTCAGGCCCCACACCATCAACCGTTTTGAATTTCATTGAGGCGAATGAGCCATCAGGTTTTTGAACCACGTACGCCTCGTCCACCGCTTCTAGCATCTCGAAATCGTTTTCCGAATCGCCGAATCCGTATGTTATAATTCTTCTGAATTTCTTCCTGTACAAATCCGACAGAATTCTCACAGCCTTCCCCTTGTCATTCATTCCTGTAAGATGGTAAAACCCGCTACCCCTTACCATATTCAATCCGTTCTGTTTTATGATTCTAGAAACCTCCTTCTCATTCTCCTTGTTAGCCAATTTGAATGGCTCATCGAATTCCCTCTCCTTCGCCAATTTTGCCTCTTCGAGATTCATGCCACATAACTTTGATATATCCTCTGGAGACATATCCCCGAAACCTGCCACCGCAATTCCTCTGCTTCTTATCATTTCCAATATTCTTCTTAATTTGCTGTATTCCGTTCCCAATTTTATGACGAGGTAATTCGCCGTTGCATAATCGTATTCAAATTCAAAATCGAAGTAATTTTCCGGGATGAATATCGCCCCGCCGTTCTCGACGATGAAGGGGTCGTTGTTTCCCGTCCTCCTTCTGTACAGTTCTGTTTCCGCCCTCGTCTTACTCGTACAAAAGATTAGCGGTATTTCGTGTTTTCTTATCAATTTGAGGGCTGGAAGTGCTTTTTTAAACGAGTATCTTCCGTCAAGCAGGGTTCCATCGAGATCCGTGAAAATTATCTTCTTCATAAGTATTAGTAGTTCTTCTTGAAAATTATTGTATGCACCTTGGTCATCTCCAGAAGGGAATAGCGTATACCTTCCCTTCCTATCCCGGAATCTTTGTCTCCCCCGAAGGGAAACAAACCCAGACCGTGCGAGGGTGAGGCGTTTATACTCACCGTCCCGTCCTCCAAGCGAAGACCCGCATCGAGTGCTTTGTCAATATCCTTGGTGAATACGCAGGCATCCAGACCATATTCGCTCTGATTCGCTATCTTTATCGCCTCCTCATAATCCTTCACGCGAATTATCGTTACAACCGGTCCGAACGTTTCCTCCCACGCTATCTTCATCTTACTTGTGACGTGGTCTAGAACCGTGGGGTAATAATACAAACCCCTTCTCTTTCCGCCGTAAAGCAATTTCGCCCCCTTCTCTATTGCGTCCTTAACGAGGAAATCCACCTTCTCCACCGCCTTCTCGTTTATGAGGGGCCCTATCATGGTCTTGGAATCTCTTGGATCCCCGACCTTCCATTTCCTTATTTCCTTTAAAACGAGGTCAACAAATTTGTCCGCTGTACTCCTTTCCACCAGTATCCTTGAGATTGCATCGCACCTCTGACCCGAGAACGTCAACGCACCCTTCAGACATTCCTTTACGGCGAGTTCAAGGTCGCAGTCCTTCAGAACGATAGCCGGTGCCTTGCCTCCAAGTTCAAGATGGAGTTTTTTCATCCCGCATATCTGCGCAATGTGTTTCCCCACGTCGGTGGAACCCGTGAAGGATATCATGTTTATCTTATCACTGTGTATGAGCATGTCTCCTATCTCCGGACCTCCGCCTGTCACGAGGTTGAAAACGCCTTTTGGCAAACCTGCGAGTTCCAGAATTCGGGCGAACATTATCATGCATATGGGGTCCTGGGATGAGGGCTTGCATATGACCGAATTCCCCGCCGCAATGGCGGGTGCTATCTTGCAAACGGGTATGTGGAGGGGGTAGTTGAACGGGGTTATTGCCAGTACGACTCCCAGTGGTTGGCGGATGACCATTGCGAACTTGTCGAATTTGTGGGGGGACAGGTCGCCCGTTATCTCTTCCCCATATATGTCCTTGCATTCCTCGGAGGAGTAGTAGAGCCTTTCGTAAGCAGCCTTGACCTCTTCTCTCGCCACGCTTACAGGTTTCCCGGATTCCCTGACCAACATATCAACAAATGTGTCTTCGTGTTCCTTCAGGAGATCGGAAGCCTTCTCAAGGATTCCTGCCCGTTTGACAGCCCTCATATCTTTTATCACTTTTCGTGTTCTGAAGGCTGAGTCTATCGCTTTCTTTGTGTCATCCAGACTCGCACTTTGGACTTTCCCAACCACCTTTCCGTCGTAAGGATTCGTAACATCGAACGTTTTCCCCTCCGAAGACTCCACCCACTTTCCGTCTATGTACATCCTGAAGACGGGTATCTTCCCTTTCTTCATTACAGGTTTCCAGAAATCACTCATAATTTAAGGTTGTTTTTCGATATATATTAAGGTTTTCACCCAAAGAAATCACGGCGTCCACAATGGAACACGTGTCCCCCAAACCTGTTATAACCTTTGGTTTGGGTGTTACATAGGCCGGAATCAAAATAAAATTCTTTCCTCTGGCCCGTTTCAACCTGTATCTTTTGAGTTTTGAAATTCTCTCCAGGTTTTCCCTTATGTTCCCAAACGCCCTCGCCGCTGAAATCCTCACGGATTCCTCCCCTGCCTTCATATTCTTCTCCCTGTCCTTTCGGAAGAACGTGAGCCTGTATTCTTTCGAATGGATGGTTAGCCTTTCCAACCCGCCAGCCTTCATGAATTCCGAGAAGAAATCCGTATGCTCGAGTGGGTCCCCCTTAAATCCTATGAATTTAGTTTCGACCTCATTCATGCCCAACGAGTGTAAAACTCCGCTATCCACAAACTTGCTGATTGCATATCTTACCGTTTCGGTTCCATCGCCCAATTCCAGATGAATCTTGCATCCTGCTTCTTCCAGCATATCGGAAATCATGTCAACCTTGTGTTTGTACTTCTCCGAAACCAGATGGAAACCGCAGAGCCAGAGCAGGTCCGCAGAATTTATTTTCTCCCAAAAATCCTCATCCAGCACGCAATCGAAAGATACGGGATCGAATGTAAATATCTTTCTGTAACCCTCTTTCTCAAAACTCAGATGTTCAAATTCCGAGTCACTCTTTGCAGCTTTTGGAGGAGAAATGAAACATCCTTCTCTCACTACTCTCACACCTTTATACCTGCCGAGCATGTCCATGATAGTCTCAGGTCTCGAAGGGCAGGAAAGAACACAGGGGATTCCAAGCTCGCTCAGTATCATCGCTGCATTACCAGCATTTCCTCCTATTTTCCTTTTTCCCTTGAATTTCTTCTTCAAAAATTCAAACAGTTCTTTGGTTATCAGATGTTCGGAATCGCCTTCCTGTTTTAAAATGTGCAAAACCTCACCCGGCTCCGAAAGAATTTCTTTTGAAGGTGAGAGGGGCTCTATTCCTTTAAATCCTCCGAGCCTGTAATCCTTTATTACCAAATCGAGGTTTGTGAACAAACCAAGAAAGATATTCATGTTTATAATTCCTTTTTTCAATTAAAAACCCTGTCTGTTTTGATTTTTTTCCCCAAGACCCTGCCGAGAGCGATGATTTCCCCGCCCGTGTCAAAAATCCCGACGATTTCGTTCTCTTCCACCCCGTCTCCCTCAACCACCCATTCCGGAAAAACAGGCGAGCCGTTCCTTATCCTTGGGATCGCGCGTTCCTCAACCACAACCTTTTTCAACCCTATCCTTTCGAGAACTTCTTCCAGTTTCACAACGTTTTTCCCCGATAACTCCGAGAGCACAACAGCCTCTTTCAAATCGAAAGGTCCTATTTTCGTCCTTCTCAGCTCGCTCATATGCGCACCCACGCCCATGTGTTCCCCCATATCATGAACGAGTTTTCGTATATATGTTCCTGCCTCGCAGAGAACGCGGAACTCGACCTCTTTTCCCTGCATTTTCAAAATCTCCAGAGAGTATACCTTTCTTTTTCTCTCCACCCTTGCGACCCTTGACCTCACGGGCGGTTTCTGAACGATTTCTCCTGTGAATTCCCTGAATGTTTCCTCAATCTCTCGTCTGCCCGCTTCCCTGTGCAGGACCATTTTGCCTACGTATTCTTTGTCGAGTCCCATCAGAACCGGCATGGCTTTTCTCGATTCTTCGAGGGCGATTAACATCAACCCGGTGACGTTCGGGTCGAGCGTTCCTGCATGACCTGCCTTCGAAACGTCCAGTTTTTCCTTCACGCGCTCGACAACGTCAAAACTAGTCACCCCTTTCGGCTTGTCCACGAAAACTACACCCCTCCGAAGGATCGGCTCTTTCACACACATAACTGATATTTTGTTAAACCCGGATGATTTAAATCATTGTAGTTTCAAGATAGGGGGAAATTACCCTGACAACGCAACCCTCCCCGTTTTTCGATATAACCGATTTGTATACTTCTATTTCGAATTTGTCCAGAAAACCATAAACCACATCCTCATTGACAGGTTTCATTTCCTGGAAATCAACTTTTCCTGTAACGAAGCTTGTGCGTTTTTTGCCGTCTCTCTTGTAAGAGCCTGTGATGACATAGGGGAGAACCGCCTCCGCAAGCGCTCCCCTGAGGGCTTTCTCCGGGTCTGGATGGTAACAGGAACCTGTGTAGACCGCAGAGTCTGACCTTATCGCAGTCCTGATATAATAGGGAGGTACACAACCCACTCCAAGACTCATGCTTATATCGCACCCCCTTCCGCGGATGTCGTTTACCACGTCTCTCACATCTTCCGGCAAGGACTCCTCCCTGAGATAGAGGGAAATTGTCATCCTTTCAGCATCCCTCTCAATTATTTCAAAAAGGGCATGTTTGAATGCGTACTCTTCGCTTGTGCCCGAAGCCAGACCCGACGTCTCGCCGACAAAGGGGTTGAACACGTCCTCTTTAGGGAAAAGCACAAAATAAACACATCCTGCAGGCAACAGTATTTTGTCGCCTTTCATGTCGCTTCCTTCGACCCATTCCAGCTTTTCTTGGTATTTAACAGGCGAAATGCAGTTGGCAAACATGTACGGGTGAACAAACCTCTCGCCTCTCTTTTCCAGCTCCTCAACTGAATATGTGTCAAAATTTCTGTTATCCGTGAGTACTATGGACTCCATTCTTTCGGTAAGTTCTCCGTGTGCACCAGCCATGGCTTCCTCCTCTGAAAATCCCTTTCCGTATGCCACGAGTTTGCCTTCGAGAATGATTTCATCCCCCTTAATCAGTCTTATGATTTCGTGAAATTCCTTTTCCGCCACAGCCACGTGTACGGAACCTATCTTATCCACAATTTGCACGTTTTTGTAATCCATATTGCTTTTGGTCTTTTTGTGTGGTTTTGTTTCTCTCTTTCCGTGTGTGATATCCGGCCACATCACCTGTCTATTCATCCTTATAGCTTCTCTTTTCCACCTTTGCTCCTCAAAGGTCTTCCCTGATACACTGAAATCATTATCGGAAAGACAGGCATCAGCGGCATTGCTCATATACAGGGCTCTGTGGATGCCGATATGAAGTGGCATGCCTGCTACGGGGCTTACAAGTTCTTCAACAGCTCTGCTGTTGTAGGGTCCCTCCACCGGGTCAGCCAAAAGTAGATTTTCAAGGCTCGAATTCAATGGAAGTGTCCTCTCATTCATTCTGCTCTCAAGAGTCAGCCTGATTTTCCCCATGATTCATTATTAATGAGTAAAGAATAAATATCTTATCGATAAGTCGCCCAAGGTGTTTGAAACAGAACATCATTTTGCTGTTTTCTTTGCGCTTTGCCTTTGTTTCTCTTCCTGCCCCCTTCTTTCAGTCGTTTTTTCTTCCTTCTTTTTCGCTTTCTTTTCCTCAGTCTTCGGCTTTTCTTCTTTCTTGGCTTTTACTTCTTGTTTCTCCTTCCCGGGCTTTGCCTTGAATTCCGGCGATCGCAAAACCTTTATCCTCGCAACCTCGGAGAAGCGGACGGGATAAATCCTGCTCCCCTCCTTTTTTAGCCTCATCTGTATTTCCGTGGAGACTATCCTGCGGATGATGTCGCTCAGGCTGTTCTTCTTCGAGAATTCGTTGAAGAAGTTTTTGCTCATGAGCCTGACCCTGTTTTCGGCACTTGCAGGGGGTCTGCCGTTCAGAATGGCCCAGTATTTTATGCGGAGAAGCCAGCCATCCTGTGTGACAACATCAAAAACATTTTCAACCTTTCTGTTCCTCTTTCTTACCATCCTGAGGAGATGCTCGCGTGCACATTCGAATCCGTTAAAGCACGTGAGGCAGGTTTTGCCTTCGACCTTGTTTATCTTTACCTTCACTTTCATGTAATACTTCGAATTGTCACCTGTTATTTCAGGCACACCAACCTCCATATTCCTCCCTATAAGGGATTTCGGGTCAGTTGCCGGAACCTGGCCGAGAAGTTTCGCCCCCAGTTCCCTGGGTGCCAAAATATTGAACCAGTCCTTTCCTTTCCATTTCTTCAGCACCACCTTCTCTTCTTTCTCCTCCGGTCTCGCTTCCTTCTCGAGCCTCGCCTCCTTCTTCTCTTCCTGCTCTTCTCTCAGTCTCGGTCTGCTTTTCATTCCCATGCTCTCCTCCAATGATATTGGTAAGTATTTGTTCAGTCATATTTATAAATTCTTCCTGCTTCTCCTTCGGAATAACTGCTGCTGCCGCAGCCATGTGCCCTCCTCCCTCTCCTCCCAGTTTTCCGGAAATTTCGTTCATTATCTCGTCAAGTTTTACCCCCTTCTCGACCAGAGAATCGCTTACCCTGGCCGATATCTTCACCCCTTCTTCGGAATCAGCTATTCCAAAGAGTGGCTTTTCAGGGAAAAATCCGGAATGATTCACTATGGATATGACGTTCGAAATCAGATTCTCAGGTATGTTCGAACCTGCCAGGATGTAAATTCCCTTCTTCTTTCTGACCACCCCGGGGTTTTCGAGATTGGACCGCACCCAGCTCACTCCCTTGCCTATCTCCTTCCTGTACTTTTCAAGGACTTCCCTCGCTTTTCCGTATGCTTCCTTTTCGTTGAGGCAGAGAGAAACGCCAAGCGAGGCGAAACCCATCTTTCCGCAGGCATTAAGTATGGTGGCGAATTCATTTGCGTCCCTGAATTCGCCCTCCTTGTCAAGCAGATCGTAAACGTCCCCGAATATGAATTCCGGGTTTTCATGGTCTGCCCGTATTCTTTCTTTTATTATCCCGTCCGCGAGCTTCTTCTGCTCCTCGAAGGAAAGGTCAGCTATGGTCCTCCAGCTTCCGTCATCTTTCTTGAGGGGAATGCCTATTTCCTGGAGAAACTGCACGCTTGCGGATTCCGAGCCGGTTATTCCCGGAATATAGGGGTCCATGGAGTAGGCAAGCGCTCTGTGAAGCGGACGTGTAAACCTTCCCCATAACCGGATGCCTTTGGAAACTTTTATCTTCCCCTCTGATTGCGCATCTTTCAGAATCTCCCTGTTCAGCCCGCTCACGCCCCAGTCCTTTCCTATCGCATCTATCTGCGAATCCCCTATCGCTCCGATAACAGCGAACTCGCTCAGATCGATGTTTTTCGGGTCAATCGTTCTCGACAGAATATACGTCACGCCGGAGCCGGATATGTTGTCCTCTATCCCCGTAAGGACCGAATTTATGTGAATTACGTTTTCATTCGCCTCTCCCTTCGGCTGGTGGTGGTCGCATATTATCACTTTAGAATCAAGATGTTTCTTTATCATCTCCAGCTGACCGGAACCCATATCCAGGAAGACGAACAACTCCCTTTCCTCTTCGGCAAGTGATTCGAGTATCCGCTCGCTCAGCTGTTTCACGAAGGTGAGATGGAAATCCTTACCCCTGCGGAGAAGGGTTTTCACCATTATGGAGCCGGAGCATATGCCATCAGCATCGTAGTGGGAAACCACGCGTATCTGGCCTCTGGTTTCCTCTATCCATTCCTTTGCCTTTTTCGCTTCTCTTATCATTCTCTGAAGCTCCTCGAGCATACACTATTATTATTTCAAACATTAATAATTATAACTCCTGCTCATGTTCACTTATTTAAATTAGGAATGCGAACTTCTTTTTATGACCGGCAGGAAGAAGTTCTACGTCACCACCCCCATATATTACGTAAATGATGTGGCAAGCATAGGGCATGCGTACACAACCATAGCGGCTGACGTGATAGCGAGATTCCACCGCCTCCTCGGGCATGATGTTTTCTACCTTACGGGGCTGGACGAGAACTCCCAGAAAACGGTTCAGGCAGCAAAGAAGCTCGGAGTCAGGGGCATAAAGAAGTACACAGACGGTATGGCGGAAAAGTGGAAACACGTATGGAAGGTTCTGAACATAAGCAACGACGGCTTCATCCGGACAACCGAAGAACGGCACAAGCGGGTTGTTTACGATTTCTTCATGCGGGTCTACAGAAAAGGTGACATATACAAGGGAAGGTACGAAGGGCTCTACTGCGAGGGATGCGAGGCATTCGTGACGGAATCGGACCTCGTGGACGGAAAATGTCCCCTGCACAAAAAGGAACCGAAAAGGATAAGCGAGGAGAATTACTTTTTCCGGCTGAGCAAGTACCAGGACCGGCTGCTAAAACATATAGAAAAGAATCCTGATTTCATCCGGCCGGAGGCCCGCAGGAATGAGGTTATAAGCTTTGTGAAAAAAGGGCTGAAAGACATAAGCATATCGAGACCAGGGAAGGAATGGGGTATTCCGCTTCCCGTAGACAGCAACCATGTAATATGGGTGTGGTTCGACGCGCTTGTGAACTACATATCCGGAGCGAAGGATTACTGGCCCGCGGATTTGCATCTGATGGCGAAAGATATCATACGCTTTCACTGCGTAATATGGCCGTGCATGCTCATGAGCGCGGGTTATGATTTGCCCAAGGAGGTGTTCGCGCACGGCTTCCTGACCATCAACGGGCAGAAAATGTCAAAATCCCTGGGGAATGTAATAGACCCGCTTTATCTCGCGGAAAAGTTCGGCGTGGACCAGGTAAGGTATTACCTCATGAGGGGCATAACATTCGGAGAGGACGGGGATTTTTCAACCAGGGACCTTGTTGACAGGGTGAACAACGAACTTGTGGCGAACATCTCGAACTTCTGCTACCGGACGTTGAGTTTCATACACAAATACTGCAAGTCGGAGATAGGGCGGGCAGCGGAAGGAAAATGGGAAAGGGAACTTTCGAGAGATATCGGAAAGAAACTGAAATCCATCGAAAGATGTTATCTCGATTACAACTTCCGCGATGCGATAAGGCAGATACTGGAAATAGGGGACATAGGGAACCGCTACTTTCAGGAAAGACAGCCGTGGGTTCTTGTTAAGAAAGACCCGGAGCTGTGCAAAGAAGTTCTCGCCTTTTCAGCAAACATAGTGAAAGACCTCGCAATACTTCTGAAGCCCGTGCTTCCGGATTTCGCAGAGAAACTGGAGAAACAATTAAATGTCAAGCCGTTGAAATGGGAGGATTTGAAGAAAAAACTCGAAAACCACAGGATAGGGAAACCGGAGATAATATTCAGAAAGGTGGAGGCGGTTAAGGAAGACCCGTTCGCCTCAATCGATTTGAAGGTTGCGAGAATCGAGAAGGTCGAGGACCACCCGGAAGCGGACAAATTGTACGTTCTGAAAGTGAGCGCTGGCGAAGAAAAACGGACGCTGGTTGCGGGGCTGAAGGAATATTATCCGAAAAAAGAACTCGAAGGGAAGCACATTGTTCTTGTCAGAAATCTGAAACCCGCCAAAATACGCGGTGTGGTCTCGGAGGGTATGCTGCTGGCAGCAGAAGGGAAGAAGGGAATAGGGCTTCTGCTTTCGGATGACAAACCGGGAACGGATGTTTTCGTCGAGGGTGTGAAAAAGCGGCCGGCGAGGGTCGTTGAGGTAAAAGACCTCCTGAAACTCGGGATTCGCGCGAGGGGAGGGAAGGTTTATTACCGGGAGAAGGTTTTGAAAACGGAGAAAAGCGAAGTGTATGTGGACAGGGGAATTGACGGGAAGGTGAGGTGAATGCTTATCGGAATCGTGGGCAAAACCAATGTGGGGAAGTCCACGCTGTTCAAGGCGTTAACGCTGGTCAATGTGGAGATTTCGAATCGTGTATTTACAACCATAAACCCCAATCACGCGGTCGGGTTCGTGAAGGCGAAATGCCCGGAGGAGAAAGCGAACGCCAAATGCAACCCGAATCTTGGCTTTTGCAGGGATGGTGTTCGCTTTATACCGGTCGAACTTCTCGACGTCGCGGGTCTCGTCCCGGGAGCGCATGCAGGAAAGGGGCTGGGGAACAAGTTTCTCGACGATTTGAGGCAGGCCGACGCTTTCATTCACGTAATCGATATTTCGGGTTCAACGAACGAGAACGGAGAACCTGTTGAAAAAGGGACGTACGACCCGGCAAACGACATCCGTTTCCTTGAGGAGGAGATAGGATACTGGTTTTTCGGGATGCTCAAGAAGAACTGGGCGAAGTTTTCAAAGGAGGTTGAGATGCAGAAACGTGATCTCGTTGATTCGCTCGCGAAGCAGTTTTCCGGGCTGAAGATAACCGAGGAGCAGATAAAAAAAGCGCTTGAAATCACGGACCTTCCGAAGGATTCGCCTTCGCGATGGTCGGATGAAGATTTGCGAAAATTTGCTTTCGAACTGCGAAGGTTATCGAAACGCATGGTCATCGCCGCAAACAAAATCGATGTCCCGGGGGCGGAGGAGAACCTCGAACGTTTGCGGAAAGAATTTCCGGAATACGAGATAATCCCATGCTCGGCAGAAAGCGAACTCGCCCTGAAAGAGGCGGACAAGCACGGACTGATAAAATATGTGCCGGGCGGGATGGATTTTGAAATCCTGAAGCCGGATGAACTGAATGAGAAGCAGAAGAACGCCCTGGAATTCGTAAAGAAGAACGTTCTCGAGAAATTCGGCTCAACCGGTGTTCAGGAATGTCTGGACAAAGCGGTTTTCGATTTGCTCGGGTATATTGTGGTTTATCCGGTGGCGAATGTGAACAAACTCACCGATAAGAAAGGGAATATCCTGCCGGATGCGATCCTCGTCCCGAAAGGAACGACATTGAAGGAATTCGCTTCGAAAGTTCATACGGATTTTGCCGATAAATTCATAGGTGGAATCGATTTCGAGACAAAGCGAAAACTCGGGGCTGATTACGAGGTAAAGGACGGGGATATAATCGAGATTTTGTTCGGGAAGTGAAGTTTACGCGAACTCCGGAGGTATCCGTGAAGCGAATTCTTTTGTGTACTCTTTGATGCGCCTGTAGAGAGGTGATATTTCATATTTTAGATATGCAGATACAAAATAGTTTACAAATTCTTTATTGCCGTTTGAAGCCATAAGTTTCTCTATCGATTCCTTCGGCCACCTGTGTGCTATCGCCTTCGCGAGGGTTTGTGCAACCTCCATTAAGGTCTTCTCCATCACGTCAGAAACCACATCCACCTTTTCACCCAACGCAGAATAAAGAGATTCTTCATTTTCCTTCAGTTCCCTTTTCAGTTTGTGAGTGTAGTATATTGTCCTGATGTATTTCCCTAACATTTAGGTCAGACATAAGTAGTAGAGAGGTTAGTTTTAAAAATCTATTCGTAATGCTTCTCCCCTCTATCTCCTCTCAACCATCTCTTCGGAGAGAAACTCGGGTTAGAAGTTCGAATCCATCTCGAAATCCCGCTCGAACCTCATCATTTATAT
>CAZTCK010000003.1:0-10034 GCA_964612625.1 uncultured archaeon
AAGAGAGCCGTATTTTTTGAGGACCTCTTTCGTGAATCTCTTTATAATCTGAATTCTTTTTTTCTCCTCCTTAACTTTGTCAAACTTCTCTTTCTCCTTGCCCTTCCCCTTCTTCGGCATGTTTTAAATAATTGAAGACAGAATTTATAAGTTTAAAATAAACGCGGCCAAATAATAACTATGGAATCCAGACAAATGCTCGTTCTCCTTTCGGTTTTCTTTTCATGCTACCTCATATTCTCCCTTTCCTTCGTTTCCGCGTACCAGATAAGCGGAGTGAAAAGGGTTGTTTTCATAGGCAAACCCTCGCTTGTTATAACAGATGAACTCAGACCGGTGACCTGCGAGTCTTCAGGATATATCACCTTTCATGCGTATGTAGAGAACATACCGGAATTCGACATAAGCGGAGCCGAGGCATTCGTGGAAGACATCGACCAGGAGGAGACGTACAACGTGACATCCTCTCTTTCATGTTCTCCGAAAAAGGGCATACTGAGCAACGAGGAAATAACATGCAAACTGAAAGTGAAGGAACTGCTCTCGAATCTGCCGGTATGTCCATTCGAAGACTACGAGAACAGGTTTTATCTCACCCTTAAAATCTCCTACGCAGGCAGGGAAGCAGAGGTTTCCGGAAGTAAACCCATAGTCATCACATCGCCTGACGTGGAACCGGAACTTGAGGTGAACTTTCGTGTATCCTATCCGCCCTATCCCGTTCCAGAGATAAACTGCAGGACAGGGAGCGAGATAGACGTCCCCGTAGTGATAAAACACGCAGAGACGCTGTTCGGTGGCATAGAATGGTCCTTTTCGGTCAACGGAACGAAATACGGAGGAAGCCTCATAACATGCGAAAAAATACTTGAAAGGGATGGAGAGGGAAGGGAGGATATATACCTGTGCACTCTTGTGATATCAGGTTCAGCATTTCCGGTGTGCGAGGGATATTCGAACGTGGTTGTGGGGGTGGAGGCCAGAACAGAAGGTCACGACATCGCGGGAAACTTTACAGCCAGGGTCATATCTGAAGATATGCGCCTCTCCCTTCACGTAACCCCGCCTGAACCCGTTAGCTGCCAGATAATAGATGAAAAAGGAACATGCGTACCTGAAACCCCGCAGCAGAATCTTACGGTCAGGATAGGCGGCAACGTCCCGCAAAAACTCAGGGTTTTTGAAAGTCGTTACAGCATAGGGGAGGGGGAGATGGTTCCGACCCTCTGCAGGAAAATGTCGCACAGGAAGTACGTGTGCCCTGTCTTCGTGACCATCGACAGACTTCCCATGCCTTCCAAAAAGAGCGAAATTACCAGAAAATCGAGAAAACTCACCATGGTCTTTGACGTGAAATACCTGAACTACTACATCAACATTTCAGATTCGGCTGATATCACACTCGAAGGGAAGGTTATAAGCGACATCCTGAACACGAAGAAGGTTCTCGAAAAGGAAAGGAGTTTCCTGGAGAAAGTGATAAAGGAGTATATACCGGAAGGCATAACTTACGGGTTAATAGTGGTAAACGCAATAAGTAGATGTTGCGGGCTTGTTGATTTCGTATCGCAGATCGCAGAGGGTTCTCTGAAGGAGGCGTTCAACACACTTATGAAAACCTACGTATGGGGGTTCTCGGAGAAACTGGGCGATAAAATCGTCACCGCCCTGATGTCCTACGGGCCTGACATAATAAACTGCATAGCAGAGAAGGGCATGAAGGACATCGAGAAGGAAACCAAAAATCTGGAGAAATTCGAAAAAAACCAGATTACCGGGATTTTCGAAGTCCCGAGTTTTATGGACCTGGTGGAGGAATACACCGCCGGCTGTGTGCTGAAAGGATTCTGGGAAAACATAAAGAGGTCATGGATGGCGTGGCTCTGCGTAGCCATCGTCATAGTAGCGGATGTGCTCTCCAGCGGCGCTGCTGAAGCGTACATACAAACGGTATGCAGGGCCATGAAATCTCCTCTTCTCGGAAAGGTAAAAGCGGCGCTCAATCTCTTTCTGCTACTTATCACGTATTCGATAGTGGATGATGAGATTGAAAGGGTCGCACAGGCGAAAGCCCTTGTAAGGGAGAGAATAAACCTGCAGATAAGAGCAGGAGAGGTCATGACCGATTACTCGGAGGCTTTTTCAAAATCCATGGAGTCATTGGCGAGGGACATGTCCCTTAAACGTCTAGTCCAAAACGAAACAGCGCCCGTCTACGACATGGTAAAACTCGCATTTGTATCGGAAAGAAAGGGGCTTCTCAAAAGCGGGGATGAAATATGTACGAACGACAGGATAACGATAGAATATGATTTCGAGAAACTCGGACAGATAGAGGGATTCTCCCCCAGACTTTCGATTAACCCGAGCAGAAGGGGGAGCATAATCTTCAGCGGCATGAAGGGAACATATGGGCCCTATTTCACGGACACGCTTCTCGGGACAGACCCGGAAACCGACCCGTCCGAGACCTACACATTCACCCTGACATACGGCGACAAAAGGCTGAACTACCCGCTTTATTACGTAAATCACGCATGCGCGTGAACCCGCAAAAAAAGGTTATAAGTGATTATATGAAATATAATAATATGGATTTCCGAAAAAAGGGGCAGGTTGAGTTCGTTGTGGTTCTCGCCCTGATAATAATTGCCGTTGTTGCAGTAGTTCTCGCCTCCAGACAGGCTGTCATCACCCCGCCGCCCACACCGGGTCTTCCCGAGGAGGCAAAATTAGTCAAGGATTCCGTCCTCAATCTCATAAGGGCCGGTGCCAAAGACCAGCTGCTTTTCATATACAACCAGGGCGGTACGATTTCCCCGTCCCCTTCCGTTAAATTCGGGATGTTCCAGACCCAAATATGGTCGGCGTGCGATGAGAAGAACATACCCGATGTTGCGGAAGAAATAGGGGCGGGTCTGTGGGCATATCTCAGGAACAATCTGGAAGAGAAGATGGATTTTTACGGGAAAAAAACCACATTTGATTTCAGCAACCCGAAATACGAGGTGGACATACTCAAAGACAGGATTAACATAAAAGTATACCTTCCGACAAAGGTGGAAGATTACGATATACGCCAGCCCTATGAGGTTTCTGTCGCCAGCAGGCTTTACGACATACTTGACTTTTCTGAAAACTTCGTGGACGACCAGGGGAAAAACAGGTTCCTTGAGGTGTTCACACTGGCGTCCATGATGAACTCCAATCCGGAGCACGAAAACTGGGTTCCGGTGAAGGGTGTGCAAATCGGATGCGGAAACGTTCTTTTCAAAACAAGGGAGGATATACTTCCGGGGATTAAGGGTATTGCAAAGTACACGGTTTCCCATACGCTGTGGAACAACGCGGGTTTGAAACTCGCAGAAAACCCATTTTATCCGATTTACGGGGTAGGAGGCAAGACCTATCCTGACCTCGAGGTCGTTTTCTCTTACCCGCCCTCCTGGGATTCGGAAATGGACAAATACTTCTCCTACATGCCCGAACCGCTGAGAGTCATACCAAAACCCGCTATGCCCATGGTCCCGATATGCATGGCACCGTATGCGGTTTCCTACACATTCCGATATCCCGTCATAGTCATGGTGAAAGACGACATCCTGAACCAGTGGTTTAACTTCGCTGTCATGGTTGACATAGAGAACACACAGCCCGGAAACTGCACAGGCATATCCGTGAACGAGTCGGATTACGCGAGGATATGCGGAAACGCGGAATGCGATATAAGGGTGGCTGTCAGGAACTCCACGGGCTCCCCGGTAAAGGGGGCAGATGTCGGATTTCATATATGTGAGGTGGGTGTTACCGACGAGAACGGGGTGGTCGAGGGAAAGATACCATGCATAGCAGGCGAGCTTCATGTGTACAAGGAGGGTTACAGAAGTTTTGGTGACCTTTTCGCGCCCGCAGACCTCCAAAATATCGAGGTTGTTCTCAAAAAGGTAGCGGACAGCATCACTGTGCATTTCAAAGGAGTCATCGGAGAAGCGCACACCTCACTGGGAGATGGGAAATTTGATACGTACACGTTCAGCGGAGGCTCAAAGGGTTTGGAGGAATTCGGCAGAAAACTGACCGTGTTCCTGAGCTTTTCCCCTGAAGACCCAAACTACTTCACAGGCGAGGACACATCCGTAATAATTACCAATTACGACACAGAAGGAAACCTGAATCAGGATGTAACAACCTACGGCCTTCAGCCAATCAGATACCTCGTGACAGCCCTTGTGACGGATGACGAGACAGACGTACCGGTCGGTTACATAAATACATCCATTGAGCTGAGTGAAGGCGAGAACGAGATATACGTTTACCTTCCCCTGGTGCTGACCGCGGACGGGGAGGACATGAAAGAACCCGGCATAAGCCCTGATGATGCCGAAAAAGTAACGGACGCGCTCGTTTCGAACTGCGGGTGGTCCTCTCCCGTAAGCACAAAAGAACAATCGTGTTAGTATGAAGTTCACAAATCTCATGCTTCAGGTACTGGCTCTGTTTTGCACGTATTTAATACTGAGTATAACATTTGCATCCGCCCTCGAGCTGAGGATATACACATCTGACAATCAGGAATTTTCAGCAGTCTTTCCCGACTTTCAGGATTTTATCCAGAAAATCCTTTCCTACCCTTACATAGGCAACTACCAGTACATTAAAATCCAGCTGCAGAGCGCTGACCCGGCGTACATTCTCAAAAAAGTCTACCTTTTCAGATGCAGGGAGATGAGTCCTGCGGAATGCATAGAGAACGGGATACAGCCTGTTGTTTCGGTTGGTTCGGGTCTCCTGTTCGACGAAACCTACAGGTGGGATGATGTGAGTTCGAACAACGTGGGAAACTTCCTGATATTTGCCAAACTGGATGTTGGAGGAAAAGAGATATGGACCGGAAGCTGGGACAGGGTAACCAAAACAGGCATAAAGATGTTCTACCATGAAACCCACACCATGGACAGGGTGGACCTTTACCTGAAGCCCGGAGTTTCGGGGGAAAGCGTGGCTGCCTACATCGAAAAATACTACGCTGTCCCATCGGATGATGTTAACCGCTCCGTTTTCAGAACAATCAGCGGTTACCCTGCCGAGAAACTATACGACCTGTCGGGGAGTAACGAGAAAATAGACCCCTCCGGAACAGGCATACCCGAGTTTTATGCAAACACCCTCGAAAGCGATACGTTCCCCGGAAACACGAGAACATGGGATTTCGTCTTCGGGGGAAACGGAAAGACAGCAGGTCCTGTGGTTTTCTACTCCGGCGAGGCAGGCCCCCCTGTGACGGGCGGGGCAAACCTCGTTGTTGATGACCTCTCACCGCAAATTGTCACGTGCGGAAGTGACGAGGTCCTGCACGCTGTCATGCACGTGGAGAATGCGAGCGATGCGGGATATTTTCAGGATTACTATTACGAGATAGACGGGGTCAGGGGGGATGACATCACATGTTCCATAACAAATCCCAGCGAAGATATTTACTCCTATGAATGTTCCGTTCCTGTATCAGGATTTCCCGTATGCGTTCCGGGAACGTCTTCGATTACCTTCCACTTCACATACGGCGGCGGTATCAGGCTTTCCGCTGATTTCCCCCTCACACTTCAGGCACCCGAACCGAAACTCATCCTAAAATCCCTCCGCCCCAATCCGTTTGACTGCGGGATAGACACCGAACTCACGGCAGAACTGCGCGTGCTGAACCCAGCGGAGGGGACTCCGGAAACATACTACACCTTTGACGGGACAAATTTTAATCCGCTGGAATGTTCAGGCTCCGGCGAAACCTATGTGTGCGAAATTCCCGAAAGTGATATATGTTCCCTTCTCCAGGAAGACCTCGAACTGACGTTCAAATTCGTGTACGGGGATTTCGAGACCCTTTCCCTCCCTTCCCACCTTTTCGTTACATTCCCTCCTCCCAGCATGGGAATAGATACGGTAACTCCCCAGACCGTGGAGGCAGGAGAGACGACAAACGTAAATGTTCTGCTCCATGTAAACTATCCCGATTTCATAACGTACGACGAGAATGACTTCTTTTATCAATATCTGGACAAGGGTTTCCAGCAGGCCGGGTGTTCACTCGAGACTTCATACTCCAACATGAAGTATTATAGGTGCGTTCTTGCACTTGAGATACCTTTCGATGAGGACGGTGTGAAAACGCTTTCGTTCAGACTTGACGGATTTATGGACGGCGAGCCGAAACAATTGACGGCAAACACATTTTTCGAAATACTTCCACCGCCCCCGGAGCCGAGTTTGAGAATCATATCCGCATCTTCCCCTGTCGATTGCGTTACAGACGATTTCGTTACATTCGACATAAAGGTGGAGAATGTCGACCCGGAAAAAATAGGCAATATCAAATACACAACGGACAGCATGACGTATTCAGAGATTCCGTTCACGAGGTCGGGAAACGTGTTTTCCTGCTCGCTTCCGGCAAAGGAAGCGTGCGATGAAATGAAGAGTGTGGTGTCCTATGTGTTTTCTCTTGAAGACCCGAAGACCGGAAAAACCTACTATTCCAACCCCCAGAAGGTTTACTTTAAGATACCAGAACCTCACATACAGGTCTACTCCGTACAGCCGGACCATCTGGTAACAGGTCAGAATTCCGTAACGATAGGTCTGTATGTTCAGTATCCCAGCATGGTCGGGGATAATCCGGTTTTCCTTTATTCGTACCTTGACAGGATGAACCAGCAGATGTCATGTTCAAAGGTCTCATCCACGAACATAAGGGATTTTTACACCTGCTCGAATGTGGAATTCGACGTTCCGGAGGGATATGAAAAAGCCTCCCTTCCCGTCCTCTTCTCCGTACAAGGAACAACGCTCTCCTTCCCCATAAATATACCTGTCACTGTGGTGACCACAGAGGAACCATGGCTGGAAATAGTTTCGGTCAACCCCTCAAAAATAGAAATCACGCCCGGCAACCAGACCTCTGCTGAGTTCTACGTTACTGTTCACAACGCTGCCGAGAATGAGCTGAAAAACCAGGTCACGCTCATACCCAATTCCTGGATAACATCCGGGTCCTGCGAGGAGACGGGAATAAAGTACGATTTCAGGTGCAAGGTTACGATAAAGGCGCCAAAGACAGCCAGTCCCGGTTCGAACACGCTGACGCTGTCCCTGAGGGCGAGCAACGGAAAAACGTACGAGATTTCGGATACCTCGAATGTTTACGTTCTTCCCGAAAAAGCAAGACTGGAGATACAGAGTGTCAGCCCGCAGACACTTTACTGCGAGGGGCACAGGCAGCAGAATCCGTCCTCGGTGAAGGTGAGCGCGAGGGTGGACAAGGTAGACAAGTTTGAACTGGTCGAGGAGGACATGTCCTTCAACGACCGCGCGATTTCGCATACTGCCCGTTACTGCACGTCAAAGGGCACTTCGGTAACATGCGATATCCCCACATACAAATTGCTTGAAAGAGTTGAGTGCGGACAGGGGGAGCTTGCCCCGGGCGAAGGTTCGCACTACTATCCGCTGTCCCTTTCCCTTCTGCTCTCCAGCAAAGGCGAGATGATATCGGTCTCGGACTCGGCGGACATATCGGTAGAGGCAAGGCCGCTTGAACCCTACATAGAAATAGCGGACAACGACATATCCGAGGGCGTTCTCCAGACGCCCATAAACTGCCTCGGTGCGCAGACCCTGAAACTCGGTGACACGGGTTACGTCAGGATAATGTATGCCGACCTTCTTCATCCGGAACCCAAAGACGACCTGAAGTGGTCCTTCAGACTGGATGCGCATGACGATAAGGGTAAACTCACAAAAGGCATGGGCATTTCCCCGACAGCAAACGCCACAATCTGCAAACTCGTTGACTACCAGAGGGTTGGTGTCCACAGAATAGAGGATTACGAGTGTTCCCTGTACTTCGATATGAATATGTTCCAGAGGTGCGCTGACGGAACAGGGGAAATCCTTCTGACCGCAACCTCCGGAGGCACGACAGCGGAAGGCAGGATAAAGACAGACATAGTCAGAGACGACAGACTCTACAGGATTGATATGGAAATCCTGACAGCCCCTGAAAAGGAGATTGACTGCCAGATTCAGAGTTACGGGAAGAAGGCTCCGTGTTCTCTCGCTTCCCATTCCAACCAGAACGTCACGATAAGGGTGTACAACCTGAACAAAGACGTTGAGCTCACCGACCTGAAACTATACGATTTCGACATAAACTTCAAGGAAAAGGAAAGTGCGGAAATCGTTAACCTTAGGACGCTCGGCAGCTGCAGGAAGGATTCCAAGGAATCGAACAGATATGTGTGTCCCTTCCAGATAGGACCTGTCATCAGGCTGCCGTTCAACGTCACGAAAGAGAGGGATACGTACAATCCGATTAAACTCGGGGTGATAAACGTCACAATTTACGTTAAGTATGCGAACGACCTCGCAAGGGCAACCATATCAAAACTCGACGGCTCCATAACCATACACCCGAAAAAGTCAGACTCTATGATAAACAGAGAAAAGATGATGGAGAGGATGGAGGAGACGTTCAAGAACTTCGAGGAGATCTTCAAATCGGTTGTTGCCGTTATGACTTTCTGCGCTGTGTGCAGCGCAGGGAACATGGCGGTCGATTCCATAAAGTCGAGCATTGGGGAAGTGGCAGACACCATAAGAGGGGAAAAAAGCGGGGACAAGACAACAGGAGGAATTGTGACAGGCGCACAAACCATGGTATATGACATTACTGGTACATGGTATGATACTTCTCTTATATGGTCACATTCAGACATAACAGACATAACAAAAACTATCACCAAAAAGAAAGAAACGGGAGAAAAACTCACAACCGAGGATTACATCCGAATCATCACCTCAGTTGTTGTGGGACTTCTGTTGGTTGTCGGGCTCTTTGCCTGGCTTTTGCCGAAGTTGGGCCTGACCGGGAAGAAGAGTCCGGAGGAGGCCCAAAAGGAGACGCAGAGCGAGATAACCAAATACATGGAGAAGGGCATCAAATGGGGATTTGGGGCATGCGTGATACCGAGAATTGTGGGCGATGTAGGGGCATGGATAGCCAAAGAAGGGAGCAAGACAGAAGATGTCTTCAAGGGGGTGAGCGCTTTCGGAAAGGGTCTGGGAACCGCGTGCAACACCGTAATGGAACTCATCCCCTTCATTCTCATGTTCTTGGAATTCTACACAAGTTATCTTCAGTTCGAAATGTGCATGGATATGATGAAGGCGAGGGCAGAGTCTATAGCACAGAGCGCCTCCCGGGCAACAGGCCCTTACGGCGTTGTGGCAGGCACAGGGGCTGGGATAACCATGATGAACGACATGATGAACTGCTTTAACATGCTTATGGTAGCCATGCAGAGATTGACCATGGCTTCCATGTTCATGGCGCAGTACATGGGAACGTCCGGCGGACGAACCAGCGTCATTTACACGGTTAACGGGGAAACTGTTCACGGCGGGGAAACCATATGCGGGAACAAGGTGTTATACATAGAGGCAAAGAACTTCTGCAGGAGCGGAACCCCGCAGAAGAAAATACAGGTTTTCGGGGAACACTGCAAGTCCCAGACCGCCACCGATGAATGCCTTTACACCATGCCCATGTATCCGTCAAATTATGCCTACGGGACATACGGCGCTTGGATGCCTTATTCCTACAAAACAGGGGATGTGATAACCCTTTCCTATGACCTGGACTCAAAGTGCGACTCCGATTCCGAGATTACCGTTGTGGTCGATGGCGTCAAGAGGGTGACGACGAAATTCAAATACGAAAAGAAATGCGCCGGAGGAGAGGAGGAGAGCGAAAAGAAGGCAGAAGGGAAGGAATGTGAAAACGACAATGAATGCAGGGACGGCCTCAAATGTTGTTATAGAGCACAGGACGCTCAGTATAAGGTATGTTCTGAGGCGGCACAATGTGTTGAAAAGCAGGATTCATCCCAGTCATCATCGGAACAGAAAAAACAGGAAGGCGAGCAGTGCGGGGATGATGAAGATTGCGAGAGTGACTATTTCTGTTGCTATACTTCAGAAAA
>CAZTCK010000003.1:10134-26442 GCA_964612625.1 uncultured archaeon
ACCTCTCTCCCGATCTCCAGCCACGCCCATGCCCAGATTATCGCCTCGAACGAGCGAATCAGGTCGTTCTTCTCCAGGAAGTATTTCGAATCCTTCACATACGCGCGTATGTTCGCGAGGAAGCGCTTGTCCTCTGTTTTTACCTTTTCGAGTTCCTTCTCAATCCTCTCTGTCCACTTCTTTATTTCTTTTCTGAGTTCGCTCTCGAGACCCATAATTTAAAGAGGCTAAATCAATTTATAAACATGCTCGAAATCCTCGCGGACCAGAACATCCTGATATTCTTCGTGATATTCATAATTTTCATAGTCATTGCATACAAACTCGTCCGCTTCCTCTTCAAGGCCTTCATAATAGGCCTGGTCGCTGCCCTTTTCCCGATAGTAGCGAACCTGTTCCTCGGCCTGAACATAGACATCACACTGTACAACATAATATGGTTTGCGGGCACGGGGATACTCCTCTTCCTTCTCTACTCTTTCGCCAGGACGGGCTGGAAATTCCTCAAACTCTCCACGCTCCCCCTCCGCTGGTTGAGAAAAAAAAAGAAGTCATGAAACTATCTCCGCGTCCCTCATCTTTTCCAGAAGCATTCTTTTCTCAATTCTCGAGACAAGAGATTTCGCCTCGTTCAGGTAATCAGGGCTGACTGATATCGAAGTCACTCCTGCCCTGACGAGTTTTTCGACAACATCCGGGTCGTACCTCTCGATAGAAACAGATGTTTCAATGTTGTATTTCCTGCATGCCCTGACAATTCCTTCTATCAATTTCATGACAGCTGGATTCGTTTCGGAGTAGAGATGCGAAACCCTCGAATCTCCCCTGTCAACGCCCAGCGTCAGCTGGGCGAGTTCCGGAAGATTCACGGAAACGAGGTTCAGACCTTCCTTGCAGAAGGATTCGATTTCCAGTGCTGCGGAAGGAACAGAAACCTCTATCCCGAGTTTGAGCGAAAACGGGATGAGCTGTTTAACCGTGCGGAATTCGGAGAGGGAAGAGACGAACGGCAGTATTATGCCGACGTTGTTCAGCCCCTTGGAATAAAGTCTCTTGAGCGCCTCAATTTCGCATTTCAGCATTTCCGGCTCTTCCAGTGACCTTCTCACGCCGCGCGCCCCCAGAAGCGGGCTGACCTCGTTAACACCGCGGCTGTAACTCCTGTACCATACGGTTTTTGGATAAGCTTCCCTCGCTACAGACTCCATTCCCAAAAGAACGGAGAGAACGTTTTCCGGGTTTGACCTCGCCATATAAACCGGGTCCTGCTCCCTGAACACGCCCTCTGATGTGAGCAGCCCGATACCGTCTGCATCTTTCAGGTAACCTGACGGGTTCGAAAGGTCAATCATGAGTTTCACTTCTGTAGCCGTTACGCCCTCAAACCTGCCTATGTTTATGCTGGTATCGGTTTCGCCTATTTCGCTTGAGAGACAGTAGACACTTCCCTTCTCCCCGCTGACTGAGATAATCTGATTATCAGAGAACCGGGAGATGTCAATCTCGGTTACACAGGGTATTCCCATCTCCCTGCACATGAGGGAAACAGAGCTTCCGAGTCCTCCGTACTCCGAAATCACGCCCGTGGCCTTTCCGAGAAACGGCACGAGTTCAGGGGAAAGAATCTTTGTCGCAATGATATCTCCATTTCCTATCTTCCCGAAATCATCCGTATTCATTATAATTCTCACAGGACCCTTGCCTGAACCGCCTGACACACCATACCCTTCTATACGTTCTCCTTCTTCATCCGGGATATTCTCTGTCATGTTTTTTCGGGGTAATGACCTCGCCTGCAGGACGTATATCCTGCCCCTCTCTATTGCCCACTCCATTACCTGCTCCCCTCCGCAGCATTCGGAAACCCTTTTGTAAACCTCGAAAATCTTTCCCGTCTCCTTCTCATCGAGAATCTCCCCGTTTATCTTCTCCCTCATCACGCACTCTTTTGCAATCTTTCCCGTCATGCCATCTCTTCTGTACATCCACACCTTTTTGCCTATTTTCCTTTCACGTATTTCTCCCGAATAGCTGTCAAGCACGTACCTGTCCGGGGAAACAAGTCCGTAGGAAAGCGAATTACCGAAACCCCATGAACCTTCAATCATAACCGACCCGCCCACGCTCATGGCAACCCCGGATTTTTCCGGGTCCACCATCCTCTGGATAATGAGACATCCGAGTCCGTCACCCTCAATTCCTCTCTTCCTTCTGTAGAAAATGGCCCTCGGAGAGTAGAGGGATGCCCACGCAAGCTTTACGGAATCGAGAACCCCCCTCTGACCACTTACGCCCAGAAACGTGTCGAAAAGACCAGGGAGGGATGAATTCCGGGAGAAACCGGAAACCCTGACAGCCACGTATATGTTGTCTCTTCCTGCCCTTATGAAATCGAGGGCAGGACCGCCTATGCTCTTTGCCTCCTTCCTTATGAGAAATCCCTCATACCCCTCAACTATTTCCTTTTTGAGAGTGTCGGGTATGTGGGAAGCGATAAACATGTCCCTTATCTCTCTGGAAACCTCGCGCAGTTTTTTGTAATCATCCACGTCCAGGTTTTCGATGAGATTTTCTATTCTCTCCCTGAGGTTGTTCTTTTTGAGAAAAAATTCAAATCCCTCCCTTGTTATCACAAATCCCTCAGGGACCGGCATTCGTTCCCTTGTCAGAACGGAAAGCAGCCTGGCCTTTTCCCCGTATTCCTCCTCTGCAGCATTCTCGAGCCATACCACATACATGCAACCACGTATAGTTAATTTGGTCTTGAAATTTTAAAAACAACACATCCAATTAAAGAGTATGATGGAAAAGGTGGAACTCATTCTGCATGAGAAAGGAAGACTCATAGAAAGGGAGATAGAAAGTGTCATCCCCCGGGAGGGGATAAAAAACCTCAACGACGCCGTGTGGTATCACCTGGATTCGGGCGGCAAAAGAATACGCCCGGTTCTCGCGATTCTCACGTGCGAATCGCTGGGCGGCGATACACAGAAGGTCTTGAAATTCGCTGCAGCCTGCGAAATTCTCCACAACTGGCTGCTGATACATGACGACATAGAAGACGGCGACAGGATACGGAGAAACAAGCCCGCGGTATGGGTGAAATACGGAACCGCCCACGGGATAAACATCGGGGATTTCATGTCCGAGAAGGTTTACGAGCTCGTACTCCGCTCGGAACTCGATGAAAAGACAAAACTCCTGCTCATAGAGGAGATTGTCGAGACGTGTACTAAAACATCCGAGGGCCAGACGCTCGACATGAATCTCAGGAAGAACAACAACCCCTCCGAAGATGAGTATATGAGGATGGTGGAGATGAAAACAGCATGGTACCTGACGCTTCCCATGGTTGGCGGGGCTATAATCGCGGGCAGACCCGAACTCGTTGAAAGCATAAAGGAATTTGGCATGAGAATAGGACCGGCATTCCAGATAGCGGATGACCTTCTGGACCTGACCGAGGGAAAGGGAAGAAATGAGATTGGCTCTGACATAAAGGAGGGGAAGAGGAGTATCATGGTGGTGCACTGCTCTTCCAAATGCACGCCGGAGGAAAGGAAAAGGTTGTTCGATATTCTGAACAAACCCAGGGAGGAAACTGAAAAAGAGGATGTGGAATTCCTAAAAAACCTTTTTGAAAAATACGGTTCGCTCGAGTACGCGAAAAACAAAGCGAAATCGCTTGTGGAGGAGAGCAGGCGAATAACTTCAAACATGCCTGAGAAACTCAGGGAAATTCTGGACGAGTTCGCGGAGTATCTTGTAGAGAGAAAGAGATGAGTCTGCATCGTGTTTGTCCGGCTTCTGTTTAAACAAATTTAAGTATGATATGACAAAGTATTAATATGGCTAAATCGGCTAAGGAATCCCGGTCCAAAGTTTTAATCGAGCGGGTTCCGACAGGAATCCCGGGTCTTGATGATTTGCTTGAGGGCGGTTTTGTCAAGGGCTCCACGATTCTCGTAACAGGCGGAACAGGAGCCGGGAAGACCACGTTCTGCGCCCAGTTTATCTGGGAAGGTCTTAAAAGGGGGGAGCCGGGGGTTTACATAACACTGGAAGAAGACCCCGAGGATATAAAGAAAGATATGATGGTGTTCGGATTCGACCTCGAGAAATACGAGAAGAGCGGTATGTTCAAGCTCGTCTATCAAAACCCGTTCGAAGTTTCTGATATCTCCTCGAATGTTGTTGACGTGATAAATTCGGTAGATGCGAAAAGGGTTGTTCTTGATCCGATTTCGCTTATCGGAATGTATATGAAAGACCCGGCTGTTTTAAGAAAAAGAATCTTTGAAATTGTAAGACTCTTGAAGAAAACGGGCGCAACTATTCTGGTAACTTCGGAGATAGAAGAGGAGAGTAAAGGTCTCTCCAGATTCGGTGTGATTGAATTCATCGTTGATGGGGTGATAGTGCTTAGCTATATGAATATAGGTTCTGAAAGTTTTGGGAGTTTAGAAGTTAGAAAGATGAGAAGGACTGCACACAGGCACGGACTCTACCCCTTGAGTATTCATAAAAATGGTATCAGGGTTAACCCAGAAGAATCTCTCACCGAGATAAGGTGAGACAAATGGTGTATAGTCTTCTGCTGAAACTGTTTATGACACACCAACTCAAGATGGAAGAAGGGACTATATCTTTAAGGGATATAAAAATGACCTTGCTTCCAGCATTCGTCGTCACATTGCTTACAGATTATTTTTACCGTAAAAAGGAATTATGGAAACTTTACTTTATCCTCTGGTTCGCAGGATTCGTAACCATAGATGAAATAAAAACTATATACAATATGAAAAAACCAGATCAGGTATACTCTTTTGGTATGAATTTGGGAGAGGCGATGGGAATAGGAATTTATAAAACTCATGATTACTATCCAGGCAGATATACACATTTTATCATACCGAACAATCCATTTTTAGAATATCTCCCTAGGGATATAGAAAAGATGCCTATAGACTATTTCATTGCAGGAACCATGGCAGGCGGTGGTTGTTTAGTTCACAATAGTGTCTGCCAATGTATTGAGCTAAGGTGCAAATGGGCGGGTGGTGGAACGTGTGAATTCTTAACAGGAACAGAAAAAGAACTGAAATCCCGTAATTTATGGAGAATTGCATACAAGCGTTACAATTTAAAAAAGATATACCCGCTTCAGAAATTCGTTTTTGAGAACTTCGGTAAAATTAAATTATCATCACTAACTAATAAAGTTATGGAGAATTTAAGTCCAATGTAAATCATATAAGTGAGAACTAAATATTTTCAATTCTTTTCTTTATGTTTTTTGTTTCATTTTCGCACATCCTCTTAAAACCAGAATTCATGCTATGTATATATCTCGAATATCTTTTCAAGAATTTTTCTATGAACTTCTTGAGGAGTTTCTTATCTTTTCTGTAAAGCATGGTGATAGGTGTCTCGTTCCCGCTTTCGATATCGTGGTGTATGTCATCTACATCCTTTTTGATAAGATTGAGTACTCTAAATATTCTAGCATCCCTTAAAAGTTTCTTGT
Organism: uncultured archaeon; assembly: GCA_964612625.1. Classification (GTDB taxonomy): domain Archaea; phylum Aenigmatarchaeota; class Aenigmatarchaeia; order QMZP01; family QMZT01; genus CAZTCK01. The sequence goes on from CAZTCK010000003.1 coordinate 15,662, forward strand.
CTGCAATTTGAACAAAAAAGTCTATGTCCATACTTCTGACTGAATACATAGGGACAGCGATTTCAAAAAATTTTTTTCCATCAGCCCCCTTCAGGGTTTCCTTTAAAATTTTCTCAGTGATGCCCATGAAAACGATTTTGTGAAGATAACCTCCGAATACTTTTGCTATTTCTTTATCAAATGCTTCCTGTCTGTTAAGGAAGCCAAGAAGTTTACCAATTTCTATAATTAAAAGGGACTTGGTCACGGTGTCAAGCTTTTCATCAAAAAGGTCGTCAAGTATATTTACTATTGAGTCAACTGAAAGAGAAATTTTCAAGATCTTTTCTGGATAGGAGTTTCCAAGAGCTTGTTTAACAAACGCGGTTCTTAGATATTTTCTTTTCGATTTCCATTTGCGTTTTATAAGATCGGAAGAATTCATAAGAACAGTGCGGTAGGAGGAAAAAGATTTACCATCACATATGCCTGTTTTCTTCGAAATCCTCTCTATCTCTAAAATCGATTCCTTGGATATCATATCGTATATGTCTATTAGAATTTTCTCGGGTCTCATATTAATAATTCTTACAGATATTATAAAAAATGGTTATCCATAGGTGTCTGCGTAAATATATAACCATCTCGGTAGAAGTTATAATAAGTAAGTATGAACGGGAGCGTGAAGATATCGGGCGCCGGTGTATCTGGTCTCACCGCAGCGATAAATCTCGCAAAACACGGGTATGACGTCATTGTTTACGAAAAGCGTAAATCCTTCGCGAATGAAAATATATGTGCGGTGAGGAATTACGATCTCCCGATGGATGCCGTGGAAGAATTCAAAAAATGCGGCGTTGAACTTCGGCCGTGTGCGAAGGTCAAAAAAGTTATAAAATCATCACCAAATCATTCGATGGAGGAACACAGCAGGGGAAAGGCCATATTCTATCTTCTTGAGAGAGGTTCGAGTGAGAATTCCATAGAAAATCAGCTTTTAAAGCAGGCGAAAGAATTGGGTGTAAAGATAGTGACAGGCAAACCCGTAAAAGAGAGGGAGGTTGACATAGTGGCAACGGGGAGCAGGAGGACGGATATTCTCGCATACGGTCATATGTACGAAGGTCTCAATACCGATGAAGATACTGCCTACATAATCTACGACAATCTTTACGCTCCCGGCGGTTACATTTACATACTCACATCAGGCGACCGTACCGTGATAATTTCGGTTTCATTCGATAAAAAGAAATTTAGATACCTTCCGGTAAATTTCTCCCTTTTCCTTAGAAAAAACGAACTCGTAAAGACACTCGTGGGTGAAAAGGAACCTCTTGGAAGAGTGAGCGGCTACGGAAATTACGACATACTCAGAACAGCAAAACGTAACGGAAGGTATCTCGTGGGGGAGAGGGGTTTTTTCATGGACGCCTCCAAGGGATTTGGAATAAGATACGCTGTACTCACAGGTTATCTGGCTGCGAAAGCGATAGTCGAAAATCTGGACTACGATGAGTTATGGAGGGATATTCTCCTAGAAGAGCTCAGAAGGAATTTTAAGAGGAGGATAATGCTGAACAAGTTTACAAACAAAGATTATGATATGATGCTGTGCAAAATGGGAAAAAGAATTGACATCGAAAACTATCTAAAAGAGAGCAGAAAGATGAGAAAACACATAGACCTCTTTTTCCCTCTCTATATGCTGAGATGGAAAATGAAAAATTTCATTTAACAGAATCCTCTGAAGTAGCGGCCTCCGAACCGCCTATTCTGCCCTTCCTTTATCCCAAACTTTTTATTAAGCCGAGAGAAATATTGAATATGAGGCTCGGACAGACGCAGGCGATAACGCTCGTTCTGATTTCAGGGATAATAATAGCGCTCGTGGGTTTCGCATATACGTGGGGAAAGCCCATGATAGAGAAGCGTTCGGTTATAATGCAGTTCACATCCGCCCTGAAGTTTATGGAAGACCTCGACAGAAAGATAGTGGACATGGCGGGGTCGTGTTCGTTTGAAGGAGGTTGCGAGGAGGAATTTGAACTGCCGGTTCCCGGAATGATGATACTGAACGAAAGCGGGAACACGCTGTTTTATGAATTCCGGGTTGAACAGCCGCTCATAACAGCAGGCGAGGTCCTTTTCAACACGGCTGACAACGGGAGTATCGCAAGGTACGGAGAAACGCCCGGGGTTTTGAGCATGACCGGAAACCGGTCCGGAAGCTCCTATACGCTGAAATTTTCCCTGAGGTACAGGGAGCTTGTGAGCGATGACCCGTTCAGAGGTTACAAAATACAGCTTCTCAGGTCAGGGGGGTCAAGCGGAAACAGGAAAATAGTCATCTCCTACGGCGGTTCGGAGACACGGTCTGGGGAAGCGTATGAAGGTAGAGACCTCGTGCTCTCAAAAATCAGGGTGCAGTTAATGTGAATATGGGCATGAAAGGACAGACTCTGGTGTTTGAACAGGTTCTGCTCTTCAGTCTCGGCGTGGTCATACTAATAACTTCTTTCGCACTTTTCATAATGTATCAGAATTTCTATCTTTCCAAAACCACCCAGGACCAGGTCACGCAGGTGAAGGAATACGTACTCTCCCACATCGTGGAGTTGTGCGGTGCAGAGGCAAACTCCTCTGCCGTGCTCCCGATACCTGAGACAATAGGAAACAAATTTTACAGGATAAACATCTCGAACAGCGGTCTGGAAGTTGCGCTCGAACCGGACGGGGCGAGCGATTTTTCCACGCTTTACGGGCTGAACGAAACCTTCAGTTTTTTCGGAAGGGTCGTAAGCGAAAGAGGAAAAATTGTAATTTATAAAACAGGGAATTCAATTATAATACAGTAGTCCCCGGAGTGTTCTTTATGAAGGTTCGAAAGCTGAAAATCAAAAAATCCAAGGTAAAGGAAAAACCAAGTCTCAGGGCCAGAAAGATTATAAGGAGGCTGAAAAGAGGATATCTCGCGCACAAGAAACTCAGGAGGAAGGCCATCCCTGTTTCGAGAGAGACGTTCGTTTTTGCTGGTTTCGAAAAACCCGGACCGCCTGCTCCGTCAGCTCCTGTGGGCGAGAAAATCATAATAAAGGAAACACCCGGAATAGAGATGGAAATACCCAAGGTCCCTGCTCCCCTCTCCACCCCCCTCTCAAGTGAGGAAAAAGAGATGCTGAGGAACATAAACATAACATATCCTCTGATCCCGGACAAACCGAAAAGGTCCGAAAAGGTTTATGCCTACGCAAGAATAAGATGGGACCCGAAAAGAAACGAACTGGTCTATTCCGTGATAGAGCCGTACATAACGGACAGGGACAGGGAGATAATAGAGGACGTGAAAAGGGAGCTTGAGGAACGCCTGGACATAGACTTCATGAAAATAGGGGAAATACGCGCAAAGGAACTTCTGAAAGAGGAGATAAAGGACATAATATCCAGAATGGAGGATGTTGACCCGGAAAAGATAGACATCATCAACTACTATGTCCAGAGGGACATAATAGGTCTCGGAAAAATAGAACCTCTCATGAAGGACAAAGACATAGAGGACATATCATGTGACGGGGAACGTATACCGCTCTACGTGTATCACAGAAACCCGCTCTTCGGCTCCATGATCACGAATGTGATATTCGAGGACGCGGAAGAACTTGACACCTTTGTTATGAAACTCTCCCAGAAATGCGGAAAATCAATATCCGTTGCGGAACCGATAGTTGAAGGCTCCCTTCCGGACGGCTCAAGGGTCCACGCCACACTCGGAACAGACATCGCCCGCAGGGGTTCGAACTTCACCATACGAAAGTTCACGAAAATTCCCCTCACCCCTGTTCACATGCTGGAATACGGAACTCTGAACTCCACACAACTCGCCTACCTGTGGCTGGCAATCGAAAACAGGAAATCAATACTCATAGCAGGCGGAACGGCCACGGGAAAAACATCCCTCCTGAATGCGCTTTCGCTTTTCATAAAACCGAGCATGAAAATCGTTTCCATAGAGGACACGCCCGAACTCCGTTTGCCGCATCCTCACTGGGTTCCTGAAGTTGCGAGAACCCCGATATCGGAAGGGAAGAAGACGGGAGAGGTGAGCCTGTTCGACCTGCTCAAATCCTCCCTGAGACAGAGACCTGATTACATAATAGTTGGAGAGGTCAGAGGAGCAGAGGCCTTCGTCCTCTTCCAGCAAATCGCTACAGGTCATGCCGGGCTGGCAACCATACACGCTGCAAGTCTTCCGCAGCTGGTAGACAGACTGACAACGCCGCCCATAAACCTTCCTCCAAGTCTTATACAGAACCTCGATATCATAGTCTTCCTCATGCAGGTCAAGTTCAAGGACCATTACGTTAGGAGGGCGAACCAGATTCTTGAGGTTACAGGGATAAAGGGAGAAAAACCCGTCACAACCGAAATCTTCAGGTGGAAACCCGTGGAAGACAAATTCGAGAGCAAAGAGAAGAGCATAATCCTGGAACACATCGCAAAATCCCTTGGTCTCACGGAGGCGGGTCTGAAGGAGGAACTGAGGGTAAGGAAGAGTATACTGGAATGGATGCTTGAGAAACGGATGTTCGATTACAGGGAGGTGGCAAACATAATAACCGGTTACTACTCCAACCCTGAGAGGATTATCAATCTTGTTGAGGAGACATAGATTCGGGAACCATGATAGAGAAAATATCATACAAACTTTTCGGGAAGCTAGTGGATCCGTACACTGACTATTTTGACGCGCTGAGGCTGCAGCTGAAACATGCGCGAATGAAATACTCCGTGGAGGAGTACGTATCTATGATTCTCTTCTCCTCCCTTCTGGCATTCATAGTAGTCATACTCGCCGGTTCATTCTACATAACCATAACCACTTCGTACGCATTTTATTCATACACACTCTCGATAGTGCTCTCAATCGTGGCAGCAGGAGGAACTTTTGCCGTGGGATACCTCTATCCGAACATGAAGGCCAAAGGCATACAGAACAAGATAAACAAAACCCTTCCGTTTTCGGTCATATACATGGCCACCGCCGCCTCCTCTGACGTGAACCCCGCAGACCTCTTCAAGATAGTTTCCCTTAAGGGAGGAGAGATAGGGAAGGAGTGCGAAAGGATATACAGGGATATTCACATGCTGGGCATGGATGTCTCAACGGCCATAACGAAGGCTGCGAACAGGACACCATCGGCAAAATTTTCAGAACTTCTGTGGGGTATGCTTTCCGTGATAAGAAGGGGAGGGGATATGGGGGAATACCTCTCCGAGAAGGCAAAGGAGTTTATGGGTGATTACAGGCGGTCTCTGAACGATTACTCAAAGCAGATAAGCTTTTACACCGAAATCTACATAACACTCATAATAGTCGGTACGCTGTTCTTCATAGTTTTGTCCTCAATAATGTCCCCCCTTGTAGGGGGAGACGTGCTGATGATACAGACATTCCTCGTGTTTTTCTTCATCCCGCTGATATCGGTGGGGTTCCTCGTATTGCTCAAGAGCCTTTCACCTGAGGGGTAGATATGGATAGGGAGAGAAGGATAGTGCTGGTTTCGATTGTGGTGGCGGTTTTACTCATAAGCGTATTCGCCCTGCTCACGCAGGATGTTGGGATAATCGTGAATGTGGGTGTAATCGCGCTTTTCATAGTGATAACCCCCCTCTTCCTCCTCAAATACCTCGAGTTTCTGTGGATAAAGTCGGTGGAGAAGGAATTTCCAAATTTCATACGTGATTTGGCAGGACTCAAAAAGTCAGGGATAACACTTTCGGAAGCTATAAAAATGACCACAAAAAACAATTACGGAAAGCTCACACCGGAGGTCCAGAAATTTTCGAACAGGCTTTCGTGGGGTGTTCATTTCATTCGTGCACTCGACATATTTGCGAAGAGATTCAGGGCGTCCAAGATAATAACGGAAGTGCTCTCTATACTGAGGGAATCCTATCTCTCGGGCGGGAATATAGCGATGACATTGGATTCGCTCTCAAGGGACATGGTTATGCTGAGAGAGATAGAGGAGGAAAGGAAGTCGGTCGTGAGGCAGCACGTGATGATAATGTACGGAATTTTCTACATGTTCGTCCTCATATCAATAGCCATAATGTTCGTCCTCATACCTATGATGAGCCAGCCGCAGCAGACAACTGCCGGCATATCCGCCCCCCTCATGATGACCTTTTCGGACCCCTGCAAGAGCTTCTATATAATCTTCCCGTGCGGATATTTCGACATAATGTGCAAATCATTCGCAGTCCCCGAGGGAATAGGGTGCTATTACTTCGCACTTTTTTTCACGGTTCTCATAACCCAGGCTGTCTTCATGGGGTTGATAGCGGGACAACTTGGTGAAAATTCCGTCCTTGCCGGAACAAAACATTCTCTCATAATGCTCGCTTCCATATTCCTGATATTCATGTTCCTTGTGAGGAGCGGGATACTCCCTGTGTTTTAAAAGTGCGGACAGCCAATAAATAATATGAGTTTCGTTTACGAGCATTTTGTGGAACCGGTGCTTTCGAACGGATGGTTCAACCCGGTCAATTCCCTAACGTACGGAATAATACTCGTCATAGCCGTCTACCTCGTTTTCCGGATGCTCAAAAAAATGAACATACACATCGACCGCTATTTTTTGTACGCAATTCTCCCTTTCATATTATGGGGCTCGAGTACGCGTGTTCTCCACGATGCCGCATATTACGGGGTCTTGACAGGCGAACTTGGTAAATTCTACTCCATGCCGGTGTTTCCGACTCCTGGCTCTTATCTGATAACCTTTCTCCTCGCCCTTCTTGTGCTGCTTTTTTCGCTCTCTGTGCAGAAATTCTTTGGATTCCCCTACTGGAAAACAATGTTCACAGCAGGGTTGATTCTCGATACAGCCAACTTCTTAATGCTTCCGAAATTTGATTTTATTCCGGTCCTCACAATACTCGGCATAACCGGACTATGGTCTGCCCTTTTTCTTGTTCTCTGGAGGTTCTCCGAAACCGTGAATATACAGGGATTGAAAAGGATTTTCAGCTTCGAAAATTCCTGTCTGCTGTCTGCCCACATGCTGGACGCGAGCGCGACTTTCGTGGCACTCGCCTTCTTCGGCTATCTCGAACAGCATCCGCTGCCGAGGTTTCTGATAGGACTCACCAATCCGGCTGCAATGTTCCTCCTGAAATTAGTTGTCCTTCTCCCCGTTCTTTACGTGATAGACCGATACTCCGAGGAGGGTGATTTCAGAAACTTCCTGAAAATCGTTATACTGATTCTGGGTCTTGCTCCGGGCCTGAGGGATACGATACGCCTTGCAGTTGGGGTTTAAAACCTAACCAATACAGTCCTTCCATTTATCGTAATAAGCGCTCACTTTATTGTAATAACCCGGGTTTGCCTCCTTTCCGCACTCCCCGCTGTTGTACGCTTTTATCACATCTTCATACGTCCCTCCGCTCTTACCGCACCTTCCTATCAAATCCTTTAGATGCCTCACCATGGCGGGTATTGCCTTTTCCGGCACGAACCTCTCATCCACACAATCTTTTCTGCTCAGGGTGCAGCATGCGGAGAGATTGTATTTGTGGCAGCTGGATATTTTCGGGTATTTGTCCGGGTCGGCGTTGCATTTTGTGTTCTCTATCGGAACCATGGGGTAACTGAATACATTCAGCCCGTATCTTCTGGCAGTATCAGGCACGAACTGGGATATTCCCGCTGACGCGCATTCGCTCACCGCATTTTTCTCCCATCCGGATTCTTGACTTATGATCGCAGCGGTAAGGGCGGCGAGATATTTGTCGCCGCCAACAGACTGCACAGCACCTGCTATTACATCCCCGTAAGCGGAATATCCCGAAATAAATTCTGGGTCGATTCCAGCGCATTCTCCGGTTAATTCAAACATTCCTCCTGCAGCGGGCGTTCCGCTTGCAAGACCTTCCTCTCTTGGCCAGCACACATCCCTGAAATTGAACAGGGTGTCCTTTTCCTCCCATTTGGAGAAAATGTATTTCGCCTCCGCGGAAACCGTGAACGTCTTTTTTGGAACCAATATTGGTTTCGGAAGTTTCGCATAACTGCAGAAGGCGGATTTGGACTCGTCTTTAAGGACGAAGGTGTAATTGTAATATCCGTCCTTTTCCTTCCCTATCGTGAAAATCTTGGTGCAGCCCAGAGTAGGTCCGAATTCCTTTGGCAGATAGAAGTTCACCACAGCGTCCGACACGAGCGTCTTCTTCGGCCACGTGGTCGTGAGATTGAAACCCACATAAAACGGGAAATCCTCCCTTATGGGCTGGTCCATGGTTCCGAGGTTGAGACTGGCAGGGGACGTGGATATCACGGACGGTTTTTGTCCGCGGGAAAGCTTTCCTTCGGACGACAATCTCTTCCATTCTTCCGTGGATATGAAATCTATCTGAAGGTTTGAATCCGCCTCGTATTCGTATGTCACGTTCACCACGAAGGGGATGAACTTCTCCCTTACAGTGTGCTGGCTGCCCCCGAGTATGCCGAAATCCTTCCATGCGGTTTTTCTGAAATCCTCGCATGTCATCTTCCCCACAAGGAATATAGGAACAGCATCCTGCCTCTCCACGTCATCCAGGTTATATCCCAGGTTGTTTGAGGGGTCGAGCGTGAAGACATACCACTGTTTTCCGTATTTGTCCTTGTAGGCTCTTTTCATCTCCACAAGGTTATTGGCGTCCTTCCCCATGTAGAAACCTTCGATATTTGTGAGTACGTCCACTCTGACGTTTTTTGCGTGGAATATTCCCTTGTTCTCGAGCTCTATCTGGATGACGAACGGCTCGTCTATGTAAATCGACTGGACGTCAAACCTCGTTATCTCCAGACCGTATGCCCCTGTCACGCCGAGCTCGTTTTCTGCATACGTCCCCTGAGTTATCTGTTTTGCGAACTCAACAGGGCTTGTGAACAGCAGCCAGGTCTGCCCGAATGTTTGCTGGAACTGGGCGAACATCTCGCCAACCGGTCTCATGAATTCGGTCACGCTGTTGTGGACGGCAGGCCACCATTCCCCGAAAAACGCGACACCCATCGCCTGCTGGCCGGCGCCTAAACCGAACACCACGAACCCTATCGAGATTATCAAAACTCCCATCCACGGCCTTGTCTCGGCGGGAGTCGTTAGACCTGCAATCAAACCGAGAATCCATACGGCGCTAAACACTATACCTCCGGTTCCTTTGAAAAACCCACCAACAAAACCAAAACCGAGACCAAAGGCACCTCCTGTCAGGAATAAAAGCATTATAACCAAAAATATTATTTTGTCGATCATCTCATAACCCTCTGCAGTGGGCGAGCCTATCTTACCAAGTACACGCATGATATTCTCTTTCTCCGTGGCAACGGGAAATACAAGGAAGAACGCTAATGTCAACCACCCTAACTCTGTAGCTTGAAAGATGCCGCTTCCCCTGGATATGCCAAATATGAAGACAGCAATGAAAACTGCAAGCAAAACCCTTATTGCAGACTCCATAAATTCAGCCGGTTTGGTTGGATCAAATGCCACCGGCATTGAGAAGTATGCACCAAATGCTAGGAACAGGAGTATTAAATTCGAAAGCGGGAACTGAGTCGAGTAAAGTCCTCCTATGAATGTGATTATAATCCCAAGTTTCAAAATTGATCTCAGGAAGGCCAGACCGGTATTCGTTCTATTTTCCCTCGTAGAGAGGAGACTTCCAAAAAAGAACAAACTGGCGTTTTCAACCACCTCGATATCCTTGGGTTCGGGCAGTATTTCCCTCACCGCCCAGAGGATAAACCCTATCAAGAACCATATGCTTCCCGTAAATGCCGATATGGTAATCCCAAAAATTAGAAGGATCAACGAGAAGAACACGTTCTTTATTCTTTCTCCCGCCACATCCGAAAGCCTTCTGAATGGATCGTAAAATCTTCCTAAAGGACTTGTTCTGAACTTCTCTATCTCTTCCTTTTCGCTTTTACTTTCCCTTTTCTCCCTTCTTTTTTTTGCTCCTTTGGATATCTCTTCCTGAGATTTTTCGTATTCAATCCTTTCATCCTCGGAGAACCTTGCGCTCTCCTTGTCAGAGAATCCGTACCTTTTTATATCGCTCTCTTGGACAAGTTCTCGTCCGAGTTTGTCTTTCGGTATTTCCTTTGCACTCACATCAGCAAATCCAAATTTTTCTATGTTAAGTGCAGTCCTGCCTACAAGGTGATTTATTCCCTCCAGTTGCCTGCGGAAATCTGTCTTTTGGCCAAGTTTGAGTTTTCCTCTAAACTTGCCGCTTGCTGTGTCATAAGTCAAACCATACCTTCTTGCTAATTCCTTTTTGAGCTTATTCTCAAGTTTTTTTAGTCTCCTTTTCATCAACGCTTTCCTGCTTTCCTTCCATTCTTTGTAATACTCTTCGGAGAGAAGTATTTGTGTGCCCCCAACCGTGGTGAATGCGATTGTTCCGTCTCTCCTTCGAATGTATGACGGCGTACCGTGTTCCGGGCAGTAAAAGCTATAAACCTTGCTTGTATGGGCCCCCTTTGTATCCGTAATGAACACATGGAGGGGCTCGCCGCAGACAGGGCACGCATCACTGATAACGGGTATGAGTTTATGACCTTCCTTCCTGAAAATCAGTCTGCAGGCATTGCAGAAAAGGTAGTCTCCTGGCGGCAGAGCCAGTCCCGGTATTAAAGGTGGCGAGGATGGAACCAACTTCCATTCAGTTCCGTGAATGAGGTAGCAGTTTGGACAGGATTTCCTTTCTGGTTCTGGGGGAGGAATAGAACCTGCAATCTCCCCTTC
>CAZTCK010000004.1:0-23006 GCA_964612625.1 uncultured archaeon
TATGCGGAAAAGCTCCCTGTAAAGCTCCGCCTGTTTCTGCTGGTTCTGCTTCTTCGGGTCCGGAGCTCACGCACCCGGACAGAAAGACTATATTAAGATTAACAGGATGCATGAAAAGAAACGGCCGGGGACCATATTTAATTTTTGCCCTTCATGCTAAAAATCCTTTTCGCTTTCTATTGCTTCAGCCCACTCTCATTATTTCCCCTATCCTTTGGCAGGCTTCATCTGGTTGTGGAATGTTCTTCATTTCTATTCTCCCTTTTAACCCGCTTTGAGCGGTTCTAATGAATATCGTTCCTGTTCCCCAGATCCTTTGCCAGGCGCTCTTCCTCATGTACAGGTCTGTTACCCTCTCATACCTTACGATAACTCTTTCCTTTGTCCAGAAACCCTTGTAGAATTCAATTCTGTCTCTGAAAAAAATGTACTCCCTAGATTTGATGTCCTTGTAGAGTGCGATGAGACCTGCAAATGAGATACATGAGATGAAAAACAGTGGAAAAAAATCAACGAGGTCAGAAATTGAGCGAAGGGTGGATGATGTTAGAAGGGCATACGACATCAAAAGGGTCGGAATCCACAAAAATAAGATTATCGGGACCAAACACGGGATGAAATTCACTACCACCCTCGGTTTCAGAACAAAATAGGGATTTTCCTCCATTTTTTCTACCTTTCAGACAACCCTGTGATAAAACTCTGTGCCCGTACCTCTTCCCGTGTATCTCCTGAGCATATCCCGAATCATCTCAAAAATCCTTTCCGAATTTCTTATATGAGCGATGTTTATTTCGCTCCACAGACTTCCCGCGGTATTCAGTCTTATCGTTCCTGTTCCGAACCATCTGTCCCAGATAGACCTGCTGAAACCCACATCCGTTACTCTGTCATACCTCACTATCTTTCTCTCCACGTTTATAAACCCTTCGTAGAATTCAACCCTGTCGTTAAAGAACAAGTACTCTCTTGCCCTCAAGTTCATGAAATGTGTGAAAATGTGTACCAGAGGAACGACAAAAAAGAGGAGGAACAAAAGGATTGGCAGAATAGCGAAAGGGGAGGAAATTATGTTTCCGTAGGACAGCAGATATATAGAGTAACCCCCAAGTATTATTATAAAAGGGAGACTGTAAACAATGGTCGGTATCATCCCGGCTTTCTTGAGAGGTTTCAGAACGAGGATAGGCTTTTCCCTCGTGTTTTCCCTCATAAAATAATATTTCTCGCCATAGTTTATATGCTTTCAGGATTTTGCTCGACCCTTAGTGTCCTCAGCCGGTTGATGGCGAAAGCCAGCTCGAGCCCGCGGAAACGGGCGTAGTCCCCGACCGGCTTCGGGCTCAAACAATCCAGACCCTTCCCTTCAATATCCTTCAGAACTTCTTCCACCACTTCTCTCAACGTCCTCTTCCCGTCCATGTATTTCTTCGCGTAATAAATCGCGTCCCCTATCGCGCGGGTCTGGCTCACATCGACGAGCTGTTCCACTGCCTGCAGATCGATCGCATGTTTCCCAAACATTATGGTTTTCAGCCCCTTCGGAACGATTTTAACGGGTTTCCTGCCCCTGCTCGGGTCAAAACTCTCCGGCAGCGGAATGCGGTCGGTTATCTTTCCGAATTCCTTCCCGCCCTCCGGTTTCCTCTCCGCTTTGTATTTCCTCGCGATATCTTTCGCCTTTTTCGTGAAATCGTGCGGTTTGTAGTTGATCATACATATCACGCAATCAGCCACGTCAAAATAATCCCCGGAGCCGCCAATAACGAGGATGGTGGACACACCAAAATCCGAGAAAAGCTGTTTCGCCTTGTCTATAAACGGCGTTATCGGTTCCTTATCCTTCGAGACGAGTTCCTGCATCCGGTGGTCGCGGATCATGAAATTTGTCGCGGATGTGTCTTCGTCTATGAGAAGAAGATTCGCTCCCGCCTTGAGGGATTCGATTATGTTTGCGGCCTGTGAAGTCGAACCGCTCGCGTTCTCCGTGGAAAACGCTTTCGTATCCTGTCCAAACGGGAGGTTGGTGATGAACGGAGAAATGTCGACTTTTTCGATTCTTCTTCCGTCCTCCGCTCGTATTTTCACGGCGCGGAAATTCGTTATTACGAATTCCCTCCCGTCTCCCGGGATATGATTGTACACCCCGAGTTCCAGGGCGTTGAGCAGCGTGGATTTCCCGTGATATCCTCCTCCCACGATGAGCGTGATTCCCTTCGGAATGCCCATTCCGGTGATTTCGCCCCTGTTCGGGAGATTTATCTTTACCTTCAGCGATTCGGGGGATTCGAACGGAATCGCCCCCTTCTCGAGCGGTCTGGGGTCTATCCCGCTTCTTCTCGGGAGGACAGAGCCGTCCGCCACGAAGGCAACTAGGCCGAGCTTGTCGAGCTGCTCGCGAATGTAATCTGCATCCTCATTCGTTTTCACGTGTTCGTAAAGATCGGACGAATTGAGGTTTTCGAAGAAAAGCGAGTGCTCGATTATTTTCGGAAGCTCTTCGAAGAACATGGCCTCTGCCTGTTTGCCTGCGATTTTCCTCCCGAATGCAGGCAGACCCATCACGAATCTCGCTTCGACATAAAACTCCTCAACGAGCACGGACGTGCGCTCGAGTATTTCCTGCCCGGGTTTGTCTATTGAAATCACGCCGCTCTTCCCGGTTCCGCGGCTGCCCTTGCAAAACCTTCTCGCCGCCCCGTAAAACTTCCTCGTGAGAAAATCGCGCAGGGCGATTTCCCTGCTCCTGTTCGCGAATGTGTCCTTTGGAAAGCGAGCGAGCTCCTGCGGGACTCGCACGCGAACACGGCTCGGAGATGCGAAGGGGTCTGCCTGAACGTGGTCTATAAAAAGCGTGAACTTCCCGAAAGAATAAATTCCCTCTATATCCCTGTATGCCTTGTAACCTCTTCCGTCTATTCTTTTCAGAATTTTCCTCAAATCCTCAGGTTTTCTTATTTCGCTCCTCATGTTTCACCCAGAGATGTCTTAAATATGGGTAGCGGATTATAAATATTGCATAATTTCACAGGCGATGGTATGTATTAAAAATTTAAAGCTTGTCCACGTTTCTAAGAATATGATTAACACAACAATATTCGACCTTGGCGGGGTTGTCGTCCCGGAGCCGGAGGGGGGTTTATGGGAGAGGATTCTCTCAGACCTGTCCGGCAGATACGGCCTCAACCGCAGAGCGCTCGAATACGCTCTCGAAGAGCGCAAAAACCAAGTGCAGACAGGTAAAGAGAGTCTGAAAGATTTCTACCGCTCTGTTCTGGCTTCCCTTCATATGGCTGCTCCGAAACCCGAAAACCTTGTGAAGTTCCACCTAAAGGCGTACAGCAAATACTGCGGGAAGTACGACCGGGACGTGCTGGATTTGATAGAACATCTGAAGGAAAGATACCATGTCGTTTGCCTGACAAACACAGAACCCGAGGTGGCGGAGTTCAACAGGAAAAGGGGTTTGTTTGATTACTTCGAAAGGGCTTTCATTTCCTCGGAAACAGGGCTTGCGAAACCCGACCCGGAAAGTTACAGGATGCTTTTGAACGAACTGGATATCGGACCGGAGGAAGCGGTTTTCATCGATGATAATGAAGTATACGTGAAAGCTGCCGAAAAAATCGGCATTCACGGAATCGTCTACAGGGATGTGAATCAGCTGAAAGGAGAGCTGAACTCGTTTGGTGTTTTCTAGCGAAAGAAGCAGATGGGATATGTTTCTAGTTGTTTCTGGAGAATGTTTCCCGGCCGGTTTTAAACCTTTATATATTAATTAATATAATAATTAATTAATCAAGACCGCTTTCTGGCTGGTCTTTGAAATCCGAAAAATTCCGGTGGAATTTTATGGCCGAACAAAAAAAGGATAGCTATACTGCGAAGGAAATAAAGGTGATGGAAGGGTTAGCCGCAGTCCGGAAACGGCCGGGGATGTACATCGGTTCCACCGGTCTCCGTGGCCTCCATCATCTCGTTTACGAGGTTGTGGACAACGGGATAGATGAGGCGATGGCGGGCTTCTGCAGGAATATAAATGTGATTATCCACAAAGACAGGAGCATCACGGTTATAGATGACGGGAGAGGAATTCCGGTGGACATACACCCCAGGTACAACAAACCCGCACTGGAAATCGTCATGACAAAGCTCCACGCCGGGGGGAAGTTCGACCAGAAGATATACAAGATTTCGGGCGGGCTTCACGGGGTTGGTGTTTCGGTCGTTAACGCGCTCTCCGAAAAACTCGTGGTTGAGGTTAAGAGAGAGGGGAAAATTTATTATCAGGAATACAGGAAGGGGAAACCGGTCACGCCTTTGAAAACGAAGGACGGCAGGTTTCCGTATGAAAGCGGGACAAAGATAAGGTTCTGGCCGGACAAAGAGATATTCGAGACAACTGATTTTCATTACGACATTCTTGTTTCTCGGCTGCGCGAACTGGCGTTTCTGAACGCGGGGATACGAATTACGATAGAGGACGAAAGGACGAACGAAAGCGAGGAATTCAAGTTCGACGGGGGAATTGTTTCTTTCGTCAAGTTCCTCAACGAAAACAAGGATGTGCTTCTTGAAGAACCCGTATACTTCAAGAAAGCGAGGGACTCAAGCGAGGTTGAAATCGCGATTCAGTACAATACAGGTTATTCGGAAAACATCCTTTCCTTCGTGAACAACATAAATACGGAAGAGGGCGGAACGCACCTTATCGGCTTCAAGAACGCGCTGACAAGGGTTTTGAACAGGTACGCGAGGGAGAACGGGCTGTTCAAGAACCATGAAAAACTTTCGGGCTCTGATGTAAGAGAGGGAATAACGGCCGTGATAAACATAAAGATGGTTGACCCGCAGTTTGAAGGTCAGACAAAAACCAGACTCGGAAACCCGGAAATGAAAAACCTCGTGGACTCCGTAGTTTCCGAAGGGTTGAGGACATTCCTCGAGGAAAATCCGGACAGGGCGAGAGTGATAATAGACAAGGCCATGAATGCCGCCAAGGCGAGGGAGGCCGCGATAAAGGCAAGGGAACTCGTGAGAAGGAAAACGGTTTTCGAAGGTTCTTCTCTTCCAGGGAAACTTGCGGACTGCTCCGAGAGAGACCCGGCAAAAAGCGAGCTGTACATAGTGGAGGGCGATTCCGCGGGCGGTTCGGCAAAACAGGGCCGTGACAGACGGTTTCAGGCAATCCTCCCTTTGCGGGGGAAAATACTCAACGTTGAAAAGGCGAGACTGGCGAATGTCCTGAAAAACCAGGAAATCCAGACCATGATAACCGCAATAGGAACCGGAGCCGGCGAGTTTTTCGACCTTTCAAAGCTCCGCTATCATAAGATAATTATCATGACGGACGCGGACGTGGACGGAGCGCATATACGAACCCTGCTCCTGACGTTTTTCTACCGCTACATGACGCCGCTCGTGGAGGAAGGATATGTTTACATCGCCCAGCCCCCGCTGTACAGGATAAAGAAGGGGAACGAAGTTCATTATGTTTACTCGGAAAGGGAAAAGGAAAGACTCGTGAAGAAACTCGGAGGGAATCTCGTGATTCAGAGGTTCAAGGGTCTTGGGGAGATGAATCCGCGGCAGTTGTGGTCCACCACCATGGACCCGGAAAACAGGAAGCTCCTGAGGGTCACGCTCGAGGACGCTGTGGAGGCCGATCGTATCTTTACAACGCTCATGGGCGACAAGGTTGAACCAAGGAGAGAATTCATATACCGGAATGCGAAGTTTGTTAAAAATCTGGATGTGTGAGTAAAATGAGTCGTGAGAGATTACAGGAAGGGTCGAAACCCGCTGAAGGTTTCGAGAAGAATGTGAAGCCGAGGATAATCGAAGATGAAATGAAAGAGAGCTATCTCGATTACTCCATGTCTGTTATCGTGGGCCGTGCGCTCCCGGACGTGAAGGACGGGCTGAAACCCGTTCACAGGCGGATATTGTATGCGATGTACCAGATGGGAATGTTCCACAACAAACCCTACAAGAAATGCGCGAGGATAGTTGGTGAAGTTCTCGGTAAATACCATCCCCACGGAGACCAGGCAGTTTACGATGCGCTCGTGCGTATGGTTCAGCCATTTTCTCTGCGTTACCCCCTTATCGAAGGACAGGGAAACTTCGGTTCGGTGGACGGGGACGAAGCAGCGGCCATGCGTTACACCGAGGCGAGGATGCAAAAAATCGCGGAGGAGATGCTGCAGGATATAGAAAAAGAAACGGTTGAGTTCCGGCCGAATTTCGATGGCTCGCTGAAGGAGCCCGTTGTTCTCCCTTCCAAGCTTCCGAACCTTCTGATAAACGGTTCCTCCGGGATAGCAGTAGGGATGGCAACGAACATCCCCCCGCACAATCTCAACGAGGTAGCGGACGGCGTGATAGCAACGATAGAAAACCCTGACATAACGATTGAAGAACTCATGACTCACATCAGGGGTCCGGATTTCCCGACGGGCGGATTGATAATAGGGAAGAACGGGATAATCCAGGCGTACAAGACCGGGAGGGGTTCGATAACGATCAGAAGCAGAGTTGAAATCTCGAAAACGAAAGAGGGAAAGGAAAAAATTATCGTGAAAGAAATCCCATACCAGGTTAACAAGGCGAGACTGATAGAGAGCATAGCGAACCTGGTTCGTGAGAAAAGGATAAGGGGCATAACAGACATAAGGGACGAGACGGACAGGGAAGGTATGAGAATAGTGATAGACGTTTCGAGGAGTTACCCTGCGGATGTCGTTCTCAACAATCTCTATAAGCATACTCAGTTGCAAACGAATTTCGGCGTGATTTTGCTTTCGCTTGTGGACAATCAGCCGAGGATTCTGAACATAAAGCAGATGATTGAGGAGTTCATAAAACACAGGAAAGAAGTTGTGACAAGAAGGACGAAATTCGACCTGAAGAAAGCGAAGGAGCGCGCTCACATACTCGAAGGTTTGATCATCGCTCTGGACAACATAGATTCCGTCATCAGGACCATAAAATCCTCGAAAACGGTTGATATCGCCCGTAAAAGTCTGGTTTCGAAATTCAAGCTCTCTCCCAAGCAGGCGCAGGCAATTCTCGAAATGCGCCTGCAGAAACTCGCTTCTCTCGAGCAGAAAAAAGTGAGAGACGAACATACAGAACTGCTCAAACTCATAGCAGAGCTCACAGACATACTCAAACATGAGGAGAAGATTTACGGGATTATAAAGAGGGAGATGGAGGAACTCAAGAAAAAATACGGGGATGAAAGAAGGACGGAGATAGTGGACACGGGCGAGACAATTGAAGAACTGGAAGATGACCGGCTGATAAAACGGGAAGATATCGTGATTACCTTCTCGAAGGATGATTACGTGAAGCGGATGCCCCTGGAAGAGTACAAAAAGCAGAGGAGGGGAGGAAAGGGGATAATAGGAACCCGCACGAAGGAGGGCGACGTGGTGAAGGAGGTTTATGTCACGAACACGCATGATTATCTGCTCTGCTTTACGAACAGGGGAAAGGTTTACTGGATAAAGGCGTACCGGATTCCCGAGGTTGGAAGGTACGCGAAAGGCAAACCGATAGTGAATCTGCTCAGGGTGGACAAAAACGAAAGGGTGAAAGATATTATACCCGTGAAGAAATTCGAGGAGGGCAAATACATATTTTTCGTTACGAAAAAAGGACTTGTCAAGAAAACCCCGCTCCTTGAATATTCCCGCCCGCTGTCATGCGGAATCCGGGCGATAAGGCTGAATGAGGGAGATGACCTGGTCGAGGCGAGGTTAACGGACGGAGAAAGAGAAATAATAATAGGGACGAAGAACGGGTATGCGATAAGATTCAGGGAAAGAGACGTTCGACCGATGGGGAGAAACGCGGCCGGTGTTCGGGGGATTAAGCTCCGCGAGGGAGACGAGGTCGTGGGTCTGGCTATAATCGAGAACAACGCCTCGCTGTTCACGGTCACAGAGAAAGGATACGGAAAGCGGACGAAATTTGAGAAATACAGGTCACAAAGAAGGGGAGGGATGGGGATAAAGAACATGAAGATAACAGGGAAGAACGGGAAGGTCGTGGGAATCGTAACACTTCAGGACACCGATGAGATTATTCTCATTTCAAAAAACGGAATGATAATACGTACGCAGGCGAATGAAATATCTGAGATTGGAAGAGCCACGCAGGGCGTTCGGGTGATGAGACTGAACGAAGACGACACACTCGTTTCTTTTGCAAGGGTAAGAGAGGGGGAATAAATCCCGATTTTTAATTTTTTAAACCCCAAACCAACCATAAATCATGAGGGTTGAATTCTGTTTGCTCGATACGGATTACGTTCTCGAGGACGGGAGGCCTGTGGTCCGCCTGTGGGGAAAGACAAAAAACGGGAGGAGCATACTCGCGCTTGACAGGGACTTTGAACCGTACTTCTACATAGAACTTGAGGAAGAATATCTCAGGGGAAGGAAACTTGACGATTTCAAGCAGAGACTGAGAGAACTCAAAGAATTTGGGGAAAAGATAAAGAGAATAGAAATCGTTGAAAGGAAGTATCTCGGAGAGCCAAAGAAGTTCCTGAAGGTCGTGGTTTTCAATCCGCGGGAAATCTCCGATATAAGGGAAATCATAAAGGAATGGAAAGGTTTGAAAAACGTATACGAATACGACATCTCGTTCTACAGACGATACCTCATAGACAAAGGTTTGACGCCCATGGGCTGGGTTTCGGCCGAGGGGGAGGAGAAAAGAAGCGAAACAACTGTTGACAAAACGCTGGAAATCGTGAAGGTAACACCTGCCGAAGGCAGACAACCGAAACTGAGAGTGATGGCGGTGGACATCGAGATGTGCGAAGACGAAATCATAATGATATCGGTCGTGGCGAAAGGATTCCGAAAGGTCCTGACATACGGATGGAAAGAGAAGGGAAGGAATTATGTGGAGGTTTTGAGAGACGAGGGGGAAATGATAAAGAGGTTTATCGAGATTGTGAAGGAAAAGGACCCTGACATAATCGTGACGTACAACGGGGATATGTTCGATTTCGTCAAGCTGAGGGAACGGGCTGAGCATCATAAAATCCTGCTTACTCTGGGAAGAGACAGCGGAAACCTCGTGTTCACGAGAAGGGGAAGGATATCATCCGCGAAGATCACGGGAAGGATTCATGTTGACCTCTACAATTTCATTTTCCACATACTTGGCTCTTCCCTCTCATCCGAGACTTTAACGCTCGACATGGTGTCAAATGAACTTCTGGGAATGGGCAAAAAACCGCTGGAGTGGAGAGAGATAGAAAAGCTCTGGAAAGAGCGTAAGGGGCTTGATAAAATCGCAAAATACTGCGAATGGGATTCTAAACTTACACTGAAACTCTCCGAGCGGTTGCTCTTTCAGATTTTTGAATTGTGCAGGATTGTCGGGCAGAATCTTTTTGACGTAACGAGAATGACATATTCCCAGCTTGTGGAGTGGTTGCTCATAAGAAAGGCGCACGAAAGGAACGAAATGGTTCTTAACAGACCCAAATTCGATGAGATAAAGAGAAGAAGGGAAGCCACGCCCTACACGGGCGGTTACGTGCTCCCCCCTGAACCGGGAATACATGAAAATATTGCACTTTTCGATTTCGCAAGTTTGTATCCTTCAACCATAATAACCCACAACATCTCACCTGAGACGCTCGACAAGAACGGCGAGGCGGAGGAAAAGAACAGGGTCCCGGGCAGTGAACACTTTTTTTCCCTGAGCAAAAAAGGTTTCATACCCGAGGTGATAGAAAACCTCGTGAGGAAAAGAATGGAAATAAAGAAAAAGATGGAGTCCGTGAATCCGGAAAGCGCGGTTTACAGGGATTTGTACAACAGGCAGTATGCCCTTAAAATTCTGGCAAATGCGAGTTATGGTTATTACGCATATGCCGGCTCGAGGTGGTATTCAAGGATATGCGCCATGTCCATCGCAGCGTTTGGAAGGTACTACATACAGAAGGTTATAAATTTCGCGAAGGAAAGAGGTTTTCGCGTGATATACGGAGATACCGATTCCCTGTTTCTGGCGGAGTGCAGCGAGACAAAGGCGAAAGAATTCCTTAAACAGGCGAACGATTTGCTCCCGGAAACTATGGAACTCGATTTCAAGGGTGTTTTCAAATCCGGGATTTTCGTTCACACAAAAACCGGCACGACTGCGAAAAAACGTTATGCTCTGCTGGATGAAAACGATAAGATAACGATAAGGGGTTTTGAAAAGGTCAGGAGAGACTGGTGCAAAATAGCGAAGGACACGCAGGAGAAGGTTCTGCTGGCCATACTCAAGGACAGGGACCCGGAAAAAGCCGTGAGGACCGTAAGGGATGTGATAGAAAGGATTGAAAGGGGAGATGTTGACCTCAGGGATCTTGTGATATACACGCAGATAACAAAACCCATTGTGGAGTATGAACAGATAGGACCGCATGTTGCGGCCGCGAAGAAATATGTTGCCCGCGGACACACCATAAGAGAAGGGTCTGTCATAGAGTATGTTATAACGAAGGGTCAGGGCTCTATATCAAACCGCGCCGAACCATTCGAATACGCGGAGAATTACGATCCCGACTACTACATAAACAACCAGATTCTTCCAGCTGCTATGCGTATCCTCCAGGCGCTGGGTTTCACTGAAGAGGACATACTGCGGAAAGAAGAAACGCCAGGAGGGCAGAAATCACTCGAAACCTTTATGAAGAAATCGCTCGGCAACAGGCTGAAGGAAAAATTCGGGAAGTTGCGGGGGGAATAGTATTTTTATAGGTGTTGCTGACAAATCTTTAATAAAAACATTCTGCGGGTGGTTTGCCATTAAAAGGATACTAATTCACCATTTTGACCAGAACGCACACGCTATGCTCAGATTCGGGAAGAATATCGAAATTCTGGGAATCTACGATGAACGAACAAAATTAAAAAACAATGACGCCGGGGAAATTCTGGGGATGGGAAAGAAAGATGTTACAATTTACGGAGACTTCGGGAGGATGCTGAAAAAATTTTCCGGCCAGGCGGAGATGCTCGTAACCACAGGGGAAGGTTTGTACTTTACGAAGGAAAGAAATGTTAAAGACTGGAAGAGAAATGTCACGAAAGCGATTGAATGCGGTCTGGATGTATACAGCATGAGCAAGATATTTTACGGGGATAAAACCAGGGATTTAAAGGAACTGGCTGAAAAGAATGGGGTAAGATTTATTGAGGCATCCGACCCGGATGGTTTTGAGAAATTCAGAAATTATGCGATGAGGGCGGTGAAAGAAGGTATAAAAACGCCGAAAATTCTCTTTGCCGGCACATCCATGAATTCCGGGAAAGTGACAGCGATGCTCACAGCAAGAAATGTTTTTGAGGAAAGGGGCATTAAAGTTGGCGTGGTAGGCACAGAACCATGTTCTGTTTTTGTTGGGGCAGATGAGCAGGTTATACCGGAGGTGCTGCCTACCATGAGAGGAGCACACGCCATTTTGGGTGCCATCAAAAAAATTGAAGTCGAAAAGCAGCCAGACCTCATTATGGTGGGTTCGCAGACAGGTATGAGAGCATCTGCAGTGGATGTCGCAGAAGCACGCGCCGGTGGCGTGGTTGCGTGGCAAATCTTTCTGGGCACCAGACCCGAAAAAACCATACTTTGTACCAAATGGAGCAAAATCAGTGAAGTAAAACCCCATATGGAACTCATTAAAAACTCAGGGGTTGAAACCGAAATAATTGCAATCGTTGTAAACGGATACCGGTGCAAAAAAGACGAATTGATAAAAATAATCGAAAAAACGGAAAAGGAAACTGGTCTTCTCTCTCTTGACGTACTCGCAACCCCCGAAAAATTGCATAAGCTTTTCAGTCTTGTTTCTCGATGAACTTTATAATATCTGTTTGTTTTATGTGTAATTTTTTGTATCTGTCCACCGATATCAGATTCTCGAGAAGTTCAATCAGGATTTTGCTTGCAACCTCAGGATACCAGTAGTTTATGAAGGCGTTGCACTCAATCTCCATGACTATATTCTTCTTGATAAACAACGGTTTCTTCGTTCTCACCGCTTTCTCGCCCCTGAAAACAGCCTCGACTGTTATATGCGGGTCCGGCCCCGTTCTCAGGGCGGAGCGAAGGGCTGAGAAAAAATTTTTTTCGCTGAAATCTTTTTTCAGCCTCCTCCAAGACTTTTTGTCGGCGTATTTCTCTATTACTTCGAGTGCCTTCATCAGGTTTTCCTTGTATTCGATTTTTATCTTTTTAAGGTCAAAAGCAGAAAATTTTTCCTTTATCCTGTCTGCAGCTCTTCTTTCTTCGAGAAGGATCGATTTTTTATAGTGTTTGCTTATCCTTTTGAAGAACGGTTCGTATTTTTGGTTGATTTTGCTGACTATTTTCTTTATGATTTCCTTGTTCACACCCAGCCCCTGATACGTAACTACGTCCATTATGGAAGGGAAGTTTTTCATTCTTGCGTACTCTCTGTGAACGAAGACTATTACGTTTCCCGATCTTCTTACCGTGTTCCAGAAATCGCTGTATATTTTGAACCTCTTGCGGTAGTCTGCCTTGTCCTGGGCAACCCAAGCATACTTCTTTCTGTAGTGTTTAAGTCTTTCACTGTAGCCGTTTTCTGCAAATTTCGGCCAGAGCAATAACGAGAGGTCCTCCGGGGGGACGTCTCTGTTGAAGTCCACCCCAAACATCATCTTCCTCGGGATGGTGGAGACAATCAACGTTCCTCCGGTTTTAAGCCAGCAAAGCGCGGCTACCGTGTCTGTGTTTTCGTCTCTGGATGTGGGAATCTCCAGAGCAGGACCGGAATGAGGACATACCCAGACAGGACCGGGTCCGTTCCTGTAAACTATGAAACCGGGCCGGAAATCTATTGCGAGAAACTTCATGTATATTTATTTACTGAAACCTGTATTAATATTTCTTGGCCTTTCAATTTTTATTAACGGAATCTTAAAGGATTATTATGCTGAAAATATGCATCATGTATCAAAAAGTATACTATCAAAACAAGGAAAAAATTATAAACGAAAATTTGCAGAGAACCGAGCTATACAAAATTCTTTTTGAGATGGGGAGAAAGAAGGGAATTGAATTTTTCTTTAGCACGTACGGTGATTTCAGAGGGGGGCTTGTGAGAAGGGCCGTAATCTTTAACAGGGCGTGGAAGGTTGTAAAGAACAGGAAATTTGACATGGTTTTTGACAAAACTGATACGACTTATCAGAAAGAAAAGGAAATGGTAAGCAAGAAGTTTTTCATGATTAACAATCCTTCGCTTTCAAGAATACTGGGAGATAAGTACAGATTTTACAAGACATTCCCCCAGTTTTCTCCGAAGTCGTTTTTGGTGCGAAACAAAAAAGAACTTGCTGAGATACGGAAAAAAATAAGAACAAAGAAAATTGTTCTGAAGCCCACGGTTGGATACGGAGGGAAAGGTGTAAAAATCACAGAAAAGTTACCGGAAAAAATAAGAGGGGAAACATTAGTCCAGGAATTCATAACGCCAAAAGAGAATTCCGAATTCGGAAAGGTATGGGATACAAGGGTTATAATCATAAACGGGAAGATAGACCATTCGTATGTCAGGGTTGCGAAAAAAGGTTCGCTTTTAACCAACCTGCATCGGGGTGGAACCCAAATTTTCATAGACAAGAAAAAGATACCGCTGTCTGTCAGAAGGGTGGTAAGATGTGTGGACAAAAAATTTGAAAAATTCGGACCGAGATTTTACTGTTTGGATTTCATTATAGACAGAAACAACAAACCATGGGTAATAGAAGGTAATGCCAGACCCAGCGTTGTGGATTATTTTGAACCGGAAAGAAGGAAGCGTTTTTTCAAGAGATTGTTGAGATTCTTTAAAACTTCTTACGAGTCTTGCAAAGATAAACCTTTTATTTATTAAGATATGCAGTAAATACTTTTAATAATGCCGATGTGGCTCAGGGGTTAGAGCGCTGCGCTCATATCGAAGGTATGAGCTTGGAGGTTGAGGGTTTTGGCTGTTCAGCAAGACGGCCTTGCAAAACCCGAAACCTGTGACAGGGTTTGGACACGTGCGTGATCTGTCAGGAAGCGCATCCGTGGGTCACGCAGAGGTCGCGGGTTCGAATAAGCTTCTTTCAAGAAGAAGCTTAAGCAAGCTAGCGAATGATGCAGGTGAAACCTGCATCCAACGCTGGAAGGAGCTTCGCTGTGCAATGCTCGCTTGCTTCCATTGAAAGTCCCGCCATCGGCATTCGTATTGGGGTGGTCAGAAACGAAGGCGAAAAAAGCGGAGAGGAAGGGAGTAAGGTACGGGTCCCTGAAGGAGAGGGTAGAACCTGTCGGGAAGGACAAGATAAGCAAGCTCGCGCTGCTCGGGGAAAAGAAGAAGGGCGAGGTGATAAAGGAGACCACCAGAAAAATTCCTCTCCTTTACGCACTCATGGCGGTTGTGCTGGTTGCGTGTATCACAGGGGCAGTTGTGCTCGTTCTCTCCTACAAACCCGTTACAAATCCGAATCCCGTCAGGGAAGGGGACATCGTGCAAATAGCATATGTGGGGATGCTGGAGAACGGGAGCGTTTTCGATTCCGGAAACTACACATTCCGGACCGGTTCGGGGGAAGTCATAGAGGGGGTGGACAAGGCCGTAATAGGAATGAAAATAGGGGAAAAGAAGACCGTTACACTTTCACCCGAGGAGGCGTACGGATATTACGACCCAAACAATGTTATCGTAATACCCCTTGTCCAGGAACTCAACCAGACCGTGAATACCACGAGGGAACTTTTCAAGCTTACATTCGAGGAAGACCCGGAACCGGGCAAACTCTACGAATTAAGGGGAATGGAATGGCCGGTAAGAGTGCTGTCTGTGCAGAATGAAACTGTCACGGTAAGACACGAACCGGAGGACGGGATGATCTTTGACATGAAAGATAACGTGGGAGAAGTTTACGGGACGTCAAGTGTGACCCTCAGGGAAGGGAAGATAATCCTGACTTCCCATCCAATTGAAGGGAAAACCGTGACAACCGTTATGGGGGAAGGAAGGATAACGGAGGTAAACGAAACCCACATGAAAATGGATTTCAATCACAAACTCGCAGGCAAAACGCTGGTTTTCGAAATTACCCTCCTCAATTTCATTCCCCGCTAAACAGGTTCCGGGTGGACAAGAACATAGGAAACTGACCTTATTTTTTTCCGGAGTTTTTTCTCCACCAGTGTTGCTATTCTGTGAGCATCCGAGAGCTTTTTGTTTCTGTCCATATTTACATGGAGTGTTACGAAAGCGTATGGTCCGACATAGTGAATTTTTATGCCATGAACGCCTTTCACTCCCTCTATTTCTGAGGTTATGCTTTCTATTTCGGAAATTATCTCATCAGAGGGCATTTCTCCCATGAGAGAGCGTATGTTTCTCATGCCAAGGTCGAAACCTATTTTCATTATCCAGAGGGAGACCAGTATGCCTGCGAGAGGGTCAAACACCGGAAAGCCCATGCCGGCAAAAACCACTCCCGCAAGCACAGCGATGGATGTGTAGAAATCCGATTTGTGATGATAGGCGTCCGTGACAAGGGCAAATGAATTAATTTCCTTCCCTATTTTCATCACGTATTCAAACATCCAGAATTTGAACACTATGGAGAATATGACGACCACTATGGCTATTGCTCCCGGCGTGTGTATGGTTCCTGTGAGTATCTCTGTCACGGACTCCCTTATGAATTCAAAACCCGCGACACCAAGGATTATTGCCACTATCAGACCGGCTATGGGTTCTGCATCTCCGTGCCCGTACGGGTGATACTTGTCCGGGGGCTTCTTTCCGATTCTGAGCCCTATCCACACAACCACGCTTGTCAGCATATCCGAAAAACTGTGGATGGAATCGGCTATGACCGCAAAGGAGTTTCCGAATATCCCTGCCGCAAGTTTGAGTATACCGAGAAAAAAATTCCCGAGTATTCCCAGAATCACGCCTTTCTTCGCTTTCGCGTACCTTCCGGAGAGGTTCATTGGTTAATAATTTTCAGGGAAGAATATATTATTTCCTGAACTGGCCAACTTTGTCTATCATGTCAACGTGTGTGAGAAAAAGAGAACGGCAGCAGTATCTTTCAAGTCCGAGCGAGTCCAGAACCTTTTTAGGGTCCTCGCCCTTATCTACACGTTTTTTGTACTCCTCCCACAGGTGACCTACCGGTTTCCCGCAGGTCATACAGCGGATTGGTATTATCATACTCGGCCCCTTAAGAGTTTTGAAATAAACCTTATAAATTTAACGTGTACGGGCGCTCAGGAACTTCTTCACCTTTCTTCTTGTTTCCTCAGGTATCCTCGTTATCTCCTCAAGCACCTTCACTTCCTTGTTCAGGTCCAGCAGCATCTCCATTTTTCCACCTTTGAGTATAAGATATTGCATTCATTATTTAAATATTTTTGAGAGTTTGTGAGCCAGCACGAGTGGTTCCGGGAGTTTTCTCCCTTTCAGGCACTTCTTAACGATTTTCAGGGATGTCTCCAGGGATATCATGTGACCGGGAGAGATGAATATTGGTCTGGAACGAGGCGCAGACTTTAAAACCCATCCCACCTGGAGTCCCTCATAAAAGAGCTGCGAAACATCTCCTGTACTTTCCGGTTCCCTGAATTCCCCGACCAGTCTTCTCTGTGCCACCCCTATTGATGGTTTGCCCAAAACAACCCCTATGTGAGAGGCGAGGCCTGCCCGCAGAGGATGCGCAATACCCTGACCGTTTATCATCAGTATGTCGGGTGTGTTTTCGAGATTTTTGTAGGTCTTTATTATTGGAGGACCTTCTCTGAAGGAGAGAAAGGTGGGTATGTAGGGGAAATCCGCCCTGCTCCTAATGAGCTTTTTCTCCACAATCTCCAGCGTTTCGAAATCCAGCACAACACCCGCAGATAATGCATACCCGTTCCTGTATGCGACATCAAATCCTCCTATTGTCCTTATCCTCCGCGGAAGGACATCCCTGACCAATACTTTCCGTGAGATTTCAAGCTGTGCCTTTCTGAGAGCACCCGTGTCGCGGACAATCATAAATTAAAATATAACCTGAATAAATATAGAATATCTGCAAGGGGCCGTGGTGTAGCTAAGCTCTTTTCAAGAAGAAGCGAAGAATGTGAGACGCATATGCAGTATGCGTCAATCGAAGGTTACAGAAAGGAGCTTCACTCCGCTTCGCTGCTTTCGCTTCCGATTGAAGGGAGCTCTGCAGTGGTCTGGTCTTCCTCTCGCGGGAGAGGTGACGCCGTAAGCATTGCAGCATGGGGTAAGGTTTTCCGGGAGCTACGAGCGTATGACGCATACGCAGTATACGTCTGCCGAAAGTCTCAGAAACCTTAAGCAAAAAAGTTCCGGAGCCTTACAGAACGCTGCCGACCGGGGTTCAAATGGCGGAAATCAAAGGAGAACACGGCCTGCTTCCGGAAGGAAGTTTTCCGCCTGCATATCCTCGCGGCCCCATTCAAATAGTTTATGCAGAAGGTCAGAAACGGGCAGACCTCTGCTCTCTCCACTTCCTTATCATATCCGGGTTTTCAACGGCTTCCTTGAATTTGAGGAGACCCTCCCGTATTTCGTCTTTCTCAATTCCTGATAGCGCAAGGCGTATGTATTCTCTTTCCTCCCCGTCCATGGGCGTTCCAAAATGTTTCCTTGTGCAGAAAGAAACGCCTGTTGTCTCGAGAATATACTTCCTGAACTCCTCCACATCCGTAAAACCAAGATTTTTCATGGCTTCGGTGACATCAGGGAACAGATAAAACGTGGAGTTTGGTTTTGCCACCTCCACCCCCCTTATAGTTTTGAGTATCTCGCATGCGGCGTCCCTCCTTTCGCGGAGAATGCTGATAATCCTCTTCGTCTCTTCCCTGCATGCCCTGAGTCCCTCGAGGGCACCCCACTGGATAAAGTGATTCGAGCAAGATTCCTCATTCACGTTGAGTCTGGTTATCTGTTCTATCATCCACTTCGGACCCACTGCCGCTCCCAGTCTCCATCCCGTCATGGCGAATTTCTTGGAAAACGTGTAGAGTATGACCGTTCTTTCGAACATCCCCGGATAGGAGGCAATGCTCTTCTGCCTGCCTGAAAAGGATATGTCAAAATATGCCTCGTCGCTCAGAACCAGCAAATTGTGTTTCAGGCAGAACTTCGCAAGCATCTCCATCTTCCTTTCGTCCAGCTCTGCTCCGACAGGGTTGTGGTGGTTGTTGAATATGAAAATTCTGGTTTTTGAGCTCACGGATTTTTCCAGGAAATCAAAGTCAAGCACAAAGCCTTCTTCTCCGTGCTTAAAGCGGTAAGGTTTGGGTATACCTCCGTGAAATTTTATCTGAGATTCGTAAATGGGATATCCGGGGTTGGGATACAGGACCTCGTCCCCCGGATTCATGAAAGCGAGAATGAATTTCGATATGACGGGTTTTCCTCCCGGCTGGACAGAAACATTTTCCTTTGTCAGTTTTAGCCCCCTGGTTTCCCCGACCTCCTTTGCTATGGCTTCCCTCAGTTCGGGTATGCCTGCCGGGGGACAGTATCCCGTTTTTCCGTTATCCATTGCCTTTTTTGTGGCCTCTATGATTCTTGAGGGTGTTCTTATGTTCATGTCTCCGAGGTGAAAGGGATATATCTTCTTGCCCCGGGAGGCGAGTTCTCTCGCTTCCTCCGACACAGAAAAAGCGGTTTCTGTTCCCAGTCTTTTCATCCTTTCGGCTATCCTAATAATCTTATTCCCCGTGCCCGGAAGTGATGGCATACCCACTATCACTTTTTCTTTCGTTTTATCACGCTTTCCGCGGCCCTGGCTATGCTTGTACTCTCCAGGTCGAACTTCTTCATTAGTTCCTCGGGGGGGCCGGATTCTCCGAATCTGTCGAGAACACCGACACGCTGCACAGGAACCGGATAGTTCTCCACAACGACCTCCGCCACTGCGGAGCCGAATCCGCCAGCCACCTGGTGCTCTTCGGCTGTGACTATTCCCCCTGTTTCCTTTGCGGCTTTTATTATCATGTCTATGTCTATTGGTTTGACCGTGTGTATGTTCACAACCATTGCATCTATTCCTCTTTCCTCGAGCTGTTTCGCCGCCAGGAGTGCCTCGTAAACCATGGGGCCGCATGCGAATATCGAAACATCGTTACCGAACCTGTAAATTTCGGCTTTGCCGAATCTGAACGGTGTTTCCTCTGTGGTGATGACGGGAACTTTCTCCCTGCCGAATCGTATGAACACCGGTCCTGATATTTTTGAAGCCTCTATAGTTGCCTTTTTCGTTTCGAGATAGTCTGCCGGAACGATAACCTTCATGTTGGGCAGAACCCTTGAAAGCGCGATTTCTTCAAGTGACTGGTGTGTTGCCCCGTCAGGACCGACTGAAACGCCACCGTGTGCTCCACCTATCTTGACGTTGAAATTACCATAGGCAACTGTCGTTCTCATCTGGTCCCATGCTCTTCCTGTGCAGAACACTCCATACGTACTTACATAGGGAATTTTCCCCACCGCAGCGAGTCCGGCTGCGATACCCATCATGTCCTGCTCGGAAATCCCGACCTCCACAAATCTTTCGGGATATTTCTCCGCGAACCAGTGTGTGCGGGTGGATTCTGAAAGGTCTGCGCACAAAACCACAACATCTTTATTTTTTTCTCCCAGCTCGAGCAGACCCTTTCCGTATCCGTCCCTCGTGGGAATCTTATCCACCTTTCCGTAAAGGTTTTCCACGAGGTGCATTCCGGGGTTGATTCCTGATTTCATTCCATCTCCTCTAATTCTTTGAGGGCGATTTCGGCCTCCTCCCTTGTCGGAGCTTTTCCGTGCCATTCGGCTCTGTTTTCCATGAAAGAAATGCCCTTTCCCTTCACGGTTCTGGCAAGTATCACAGTTGGTTTGCCTCCGACATTCTTCGCTTCTTCAAACGCCTTCAGCAATTCCCCGATATCGTGACCATCAACTTCTATCACATGCCATCCGAAAGCCTTCCATTTGTTTGCGAGAGGCTCCAGATTCATCACGTCCTTCGTCCAACCGTCTATCTGCAAACCATTAACATCCACTATTCCGCACAGATTGTCGAGCTTGTAATGCGCCCCTGTCATTGCAGCCTCCCATATCTGACCTTCCTGCAGTTCTCCGTCTCCCATGAGGCAGTAAACCCTCTGGTTCCGGTTGTCCATTTTAAAGCCGATTGCCATCCCCACGGCAACCGAAAGTCCCTGACCGAGGGAACCTGAAGATATTTCGAGGTAGGGAAGTTTGTTCCTGTCCGGATGGCCCTGGAGTCTTGAGCCGAGCTTCCTCAGGGTCAGCAGTTCCTCCGGGTCGAAATATCCTCTTCTGGCAAGAGTCGCGTACAGAGCAGGGCACACGTGCCCTTTCGAGAGTATAAACCTGTCTCTTCCCTCCCATTTGTGGTTCTCCGGATTGTGTTCCATGACATGGAAGTAGAGTGAAACCATGATTTCGACAGACGAAAGCGAACCTCCGGGGTGCCCGCTTCCTGCCTCAGCGGTCATCCTGATAATATCTTTTCTTACCTCTTTCGCGATTTTCTTCATCTCCTCTATTCCGTATTTCATCGAAAACCACTCCCGAAAGAATATATATTCTTTTCTTGAAATTTAAATATATGCTTTTATTTTGTGTGACCAATTAATATTATGAGGCCGGATTTCGCCAAAAGGAGGAAAAAGCTGAAAAATCTCCTTGAGAAGAAGGGAATAGATGCTGTTCTCACGTCAAACCATGAAGATATATATTACTACACCGGTTACACGGGTCTCCGAGAGGACAGAATTTTCATGATCTTTCCCGTTGAGGGGGAACCGAAACTCATAGTGACACCGCTGGAAAACGAGGCTGAAATCAAGTACGGGAATGTCGTGTTCATGGATGAGATAAAGGATTTTCTGGAGGAGGTAAAACCCTTTAAAACCCTCGGATATGACGAGAAGTACATAAGTGTTATTCTTTTCAGGGAGCTCGAAAAGCTCAGCATAAAGCTCGAGCCCGTGGGCAAAATACTGGAAATACCGAGAATGATAAAGGATTCGTATGAAATCTCTCAACTGAAAAGCGCCATAGGGGTGACGAAGAAGGTTTTTGATAAACTCGGTTCCGAGCTTGCGGGAAAGAGCGAAAAGGACGTGGCGGACCGGGTGGGCATAGAATTCAGAAAGCACGGGGTAACAGAGGCGTTTGAAAGCATTATTTCTTCCGGAATCCAGTCCGCTTTTGTCCATCACAAACCCAACGAAAAAACTATAAAGAGGGGCGAACACGTTCTGGTGGATATAGGATGCAGGTTTGGCATGTACTGCTCGGATATAACTAGAATTTTCGGCCGCCTGGACAGGAGGGGGAGAAAAATCTGCGAGGATGTCCGGGAAATTCATGACATGATAATTGACAACATAAGGTCAGGCGTGAGATACGAGGATATAGAGGCGCTGCAAAAAAGGCTTTTTGAAAGAAAGGGCTATAAAGTGTTTCACAATTTCGGGCACGGAGTGGGTCTGTCGGTTCATGACCCGGTCAGTAACATCCTGAACGTGAACGAGGTGCTGACGGTGGAGCCGGGAATCTACATAAAGAACGTGGGTGGATTCAGGATAGAGGATATGGTTTTGGTTAAGAAAGGGAAAGCCGAAGTTCTTTCGGAATCGATAAAGGTTGACTGACTATTCTGTGGAAGTTACGGGCTCGTGGGGTTCTGCCGCTGTCTCTTCTGAGACCGGAAGCGATATGTGTTTTATTATAATTATATCGCCTATGGACTCGACCATCGGGAACGGGATAATAACCCCTTTTTTGTTTCCGAGCATTTTCGAGATGTAGGATTCCCTTGCGGCCCTGACAACGAGCGAGCGGATTTTGAACCTTTTGAGGTCACACTCCACATCCTCCACTTTCCCGCAGAACATACCCCTGTTGGTGAAAACGTCTTTTCCATAGGTTTCAGAAACACTTGCGACTTTTATTGCCATGCACCCACCTCGTTCTCTATTTTTCAGCGGATATTACGGTTTGATATTAATTTGAAACTCGTATTTATAAAGCTTACGCGGGGTGGGAATTTTAAGGCGCAGATATTTAAATCAAAAATCAAACTTACGGGCATGATAGAAATTTTGTCACTTGAAAAGGAAGTACTGGGCGAAGCGTGCGGCATTTTCGCGGGAAAGGGGAGCATATACAGGACAGGCAGAAGTTACGTTCTGGAAGTAAGGGGAAGTGCGGAAGAACTTCCCTATTACAGGAATCATGTCCGGTCTCTCTTCGAGAGGATATTCTCGAAAAATCCGAAAATCATAAGAAGGTCGTACCCGGGGGGATATGTTATAGGAATAAGGGTATGCGGCCCGCAGGTGATGAAAATATTTCACGTGTTCCTTCAATTCCCGCTTGGGAAAAAGTCAGGAAGGGTGAAGGTGCCTGCAGTGATAATGAACAATCACGAGTACTGGAAACACTACGTGAGGGGGGTGTTTGACACAAGGGGTTCGGTTTACCTCAGGAGAACGGGAAAGACGTACAGGAATCCTGTGATAGATATCAGAAGCGGTTCCCTCGAGCATCTCCGGCAACTCAGGGAAATTCTTAGGGACATGGGATTCGGGTTCTGGCTGGAGAAAGGCAACCTGAGGATAAGAATGGCAGGATGGAAGAACGCGAAAAGATTTTTAAAAGAAATAAAGCCACATAATAATATCAAACTGAAGAATTCGAAAAGTTTACGCTGGGTAAGCTCAAAGCTGGGTTGGCCGAGTGGTTAAGGCGCAGGGTTGCTAACCCTGTGGGCGAAATAGACTGACGTGCACGGAGTGTGCGTCTTTCGCTGCTCAAGACTGACGTGCACGGAGTGTGCGTCTTTCGCTCGCAAGCCCGCGCAGGTTCGAATAAGCTCTTTTCAAGAAAGAGCTTAAGCAGAAAGGAGCTTCGTTCGCAAGCTCACTCGCTTCCGGGGAAG
>CAZTCK010000005.1:0-22542 GCA_964612625.1 uncultured archaeon
TTAAAAGAAAATATCCTATAAGGAAAATGCTTGAAAGAGGCGAAATAACAGAAAAGGAAGCTGATGAGATGTTCAGGAAGATAGAGGAGGACATATCCACTGAAGGGGGTCTCGTGTACTCCAAAAAAATGAGGAAGTACATAACCGAAGCCGTGGAGAAGAAAATGAATCAAAAAGACTACAACAAGAGGAAATGGAGGGTGGATTCTTACGGGAAGCTGACCGACGGATACGATATAATGGCGCATTACATGTTCTTCAACAAGGACAGAATATGGATTGAGATGGCAAAGGTATATGAAGATGTGCTCGCCCCTTACAAAATGGATTACAGCGACGATGAATGGCTCGACAAAGCATGGACGAAGGCACAGGAACGAAATGACAGAAAGTTCAAGGAGTTTTATTACGCAGTTGTTGCGGCAAAATTCCTAGAGGGTCACATGAAGAAGGCACTTGAATTCATAAACGGCAGACTGATTAAGGAACTCAAACAATATCCGGATTCCGACAAACTCATAAAAATCGCGAAAAATCTGAAGATAACAATCGAGATGCCGGACGCGAGAGACCCGAAATACGCCGGTTTGTACCTTCTCTGGCATCCGAAACAAATATACGCTGCCGTAAAAACAATAAGGGAGACCCTTAAAACGGACAGAATTTTCATGACCATAGACTGGGAGCACATAGCCGGTCAGGGTGTGGACCCGATTATCGAAATAAAAAATCTCGAAAAAATAGCCCCTGATTTTGGCAGATACGTTCTTTCTGTCCATTCCAATTCCCCGAACCCGCTGCATGCCCACTACCCCATAGAACTCGGTGATGTGGAAATATACAAACTCAACTGGTTTTTGAGAAAAACCGGCTTCGGAAAGCAGGGATTCGACGTCTACCTCTGGTTCGAAAGGGGCGGCGGGGATGACCCTTTCAGGCAGGCAGTTGATGCTCTCAAACTATGCGCCAAATTTCTCGAGAAAGACGTTCCACCAGATGAACTTCCAGAAGAATATTTCGGACTGAGACTTACAGGTATGGACTTCCGGAGGCAGGAGCAGATAATGAGAGAGCACAGGTTTGAGCCGCTTAAAGACCTTCTGGAAATACCCGAAGAGGAATGGGGCATGCTCTCGAGTGTAGCGACAAGAAAAGGCAAGACAAAGGAATTCAAGAAGGAGGAAATGAGATAGATTTAAACGAAGTCAGGGAAAACACAGAATAAGTTCACTCTGACCATGCATTGTTAAAGAAGGGTTCCACAAAACTCTTTATTGCGTGGCTGGACTGCGCCCAGAATGCTATGTCCTGCGTGTGGTGAACTTTCCTGTCGTCCGTAAGGGCGAAAAGGAAGTGCTTGTCATCTATAGTGTAAACCCTGTTCAGCGGCTTCTTTATGTTTTTGATTTCCCCAATCTGCGAGAACGCTTTCACAGGAGTGGTCTCGCTTATTGGGGCGAGTATCTTCAGTTTCACTCCTCTTTTCGTAAGCCTTTTGAGCGAATTGTAGTGATTGGAATAGAGTTCGTTAAGACCACCCTCGGTCGTAATAATCTTTATCTCTTTCTGCGCTTTCTTGAAAAGGGAGTTGAGATGCTGGTTTATTGCATGCCTTCCCTTAAGGGTTCCCGTCATTTCAAACGGCTGGACGAGATTCAAACCCTCCTTGTATATGGATTCAAGCTCCGCCATCACCGGAGACTTTTTCAGGGAATCTATTCTCTCCGCCATTTCCTCGAATTTCTTTCTGAGATTCTCCTTCGTCCTTTCAAGAGCGTCTTTGGGAGCAAGCGCAACATATCTGATGGGTTTGGACGGCTGAACCACCACGAATCCCTTTTCTGCAAGAGATTCAAGAATATCGTAGGATCTTGACCTGGGAACATTTGCTATCTGGGAAAGTTCGCCGGCCGTTGCCACGCCTCTTGCCAGCAGAGCCACAAAAATCTTTCTTTCGTAAAGATTCAGACCTATACTTTTCAGCGCGTCCAAGGCTTTCGTTGAAGCGACCATCATTTCTCACCTGAATGCCAGTTATTAATTGGTAGTGTTATTTATATTATTATTGGTTTTTGTGATATCTAATAATTGGCGCGAAAGCTTTATAAAGGTTTATCACTCATTAGTGAAAATTTATTTAAATGGTATATGTTCCACTCAACCCCTTCCCCTCTGCTGGTGATAGAGTTTTTCTATTCTCTCCACATCATCTGCATCTTCAGGGGACTTGTCAAACCTTATTCTGAGCAGTCTCGGAAAACGTAAGGCAAAACCTGATGTGTAATTCGGGGATTTCTGTATCTCCTCATACGCCACCTCCACGACGATTTTCGGTTTTATCTTCACCTCCTTTCCCTTCTCTGATATTATGTGCGGTTTCAGTTGTTCTGTCAGCTCCTCGAATGTTATGTCCCCGGGGGATGTTTTTTTCTCCTTTATGCCTGTCCCCATCATCCCGCATTCGAGGAATTCGTCACCTCTTCTGCAGGACAGAACAAACGACCCGAGCCACTTTGCACGTTTTCCTGTCCCCCACTCCGCTCCTGTTATCACAAGGTCAAGCGTTTCCATTATGGGCTTTACCTTGAGCCAGTAACCGACCCTGCGGCCCGGCTGGTATTTCGCATCCAGGTTTTTTACTATTACACCTTCCTGTTTCGCCTTCAGGGCCTGTTTGTAAAATCTTTCCGCTTCTCTCAAATCCTTGGTCACAAGCCTCTCCGCGAGCTGGAACTTTCCCGGTATGGGCGTGACTATGTCCTCCAGTATTTTCCTCCTCTTCTCGAGCGGCTCGGAGAACAGCTCTCTCCCTTCGCAATAAACCACATCAAAGAGGTTGACCTGAATCGGGATTTCCTTCACCATCTTTTCAATATCGTATTTCCTCTTGATTCTCTGGGAAAGCATCTGGAATGGCAGGGGATTTCCGGTTTTCCTGTCCACTCCGAGCATCTCACCTTCCACTACGCATTCCTTTGCCTTTATCCCCTTTCTGGCGAGTTCAAGAAGGTCGGGGAACTGCCTTGTTATGTTCTCCAGCCGTCTCGTGTAGAACCAGAAGTGCTCACCCTTTTTGTGTATGCATACCCTTGCCCCATCGTACTTGAACTCTATTGAAGGTCTTTCAAACTTCTCTATAGCCTCCTTGAGGTCCTTGGCTTTTTCGCAAAGCAGAACATGGTAGGGTTTCCCCACCTCTATCGAAACCCTGCGCAGACCTTCAAGACCTTTTTCTCTCGCTATTCTTGCCACCTCCGAATAATCCGGCCTCAAAAACCACGCCCACTCTATCGCCTCAACAACGGATTTTTTCTCTTCCCCTTCCTTTTCCGGGAAGAACGCCCTGGCGATAGAATCCCGCAAAACTCCCTCAGCCACCCCAATTCTGAGCTCCTCGAGAACTGTCCGGACTATATACTTCGCTTCCTTTGGTTTCGCGTTTGAGATAAGCTCCTTTATGAGGGATATCTTAACATCCTGCGAGCCCCTGCCTTCGATATCCGCGAGTTTCCGGAGATTTTCAAAAACCTTGCCCACTTCCAGTTCTCTTGAAACAAGGGTTGTCTGTTTCTTCTTTCCCATAAGTTCCTCTACAGCAAGCCCCAAATCTCCGGTCTCCTTGTATTTTTTTACAACTTCTCCCTCAGAGAACCCTGTTGCGGAGGCTATAACCTTGACCATCATCTTGTCCGCAACCCCTATCTCCTTTTCCGAATAAGAGGGGAAAACCCTTCCCTGAACAAGCAGTACAACCTTGTCCAGAACCTCCGCATCGCAGTCTTTCAGGAATTCTGCAATCTTTTCAATCTTGCTCAGTCTCGAAGATGTACGCTCAAGGTATTCGTAAAGCTCCACCAGCTTTGAATACTTCATAAAAAAATATTGGTTTCTGGCTTTTAATTTAAATTCGGAGTTTTCAATTAATTAAACCTGGTCCAATAATTCTATATGAAAGGTCAGTTTTATTCTGTTCTGGCAATAGTCATGATCATCCCCATAGTCATGTTCATTTCCTACTACGTCATCTACTACGGGGGAGAGACGGGAATATACAAAAATGTGGTGGCAGACCAGATGCATCAGGTTGAGAAAAGTATGGAAAACGATTTCGGAAAGGCGATGGTAACCTCAGGGAAACGCGCGCTTATAGCAGGAGATGACTATGTTGTGATGAACGGGGAGCCCGTGGAAGATGCGGTGAATGCCATCAGGGAACTCATGGTTAACGGAACAATCGGGGGCAACGAGAGTTTGCTGATGGTCAACAACACCCTCAGCAACTGGACCCATAAAATCCTGAGCGTGCCGGTCAATTTCCGCGTCAACCTGAGCTTTTCCGGTCTCGAAATTTCTCCGCATGACTCTTTCCATATAAAAGCGTCTGCCATGCTCAACGTTTCGGTTTCAGACGAGCTCGGGATAGGAAGAATCGAGAGAAAAAACATCCTGTATGAAGCACTCATACCGGTTGAGGGGGCTGAAGACCCCCTGTTTACGCTGAAAACGAACGGTGTGCTAACGAGGAGTGTGAGAATTTCGCCCTATCCGTACAGGGCGAGAAAGCTTGTGGTAGGCGGGGCGAATTCAAGCGGCAATTGCTCCGGAGAGGTCACTTTTAACAAATCAGAATGTTCTTCTAAAATCCTTGTGACCGAGAATACAAGCGGAGTGAACTTCGCGTGTTTCTCGGGTGTTGTTATAGAAGAATCCGCAAACCTCAGCGGAATTTCCGGATGTTACATCACAGGAAACGGCAGCGCTGTGGAAAGGATAAGCCAGGCCATTTCAGACACGGGTTACCGGAAGGTGTACATAGATGAGATGACGAAAGCTGTATGGCATCTTCCCATACGCGAGGAGATAGACAACGGATACTACTTTCAGGGAAACGGTCCGGATTTCCTGAAGAGACTGGAGGGGGACCTGAACTCTTCGGGCAACGGGATGGAAACGTTTGTGAACCTCCCTGAACTGCAGGCGTACGGAATACCGATAAAGGAAAACGTTGTGTCTGTTGCCTATATATATTTCAGAGACCAAGACTATATCGGATATCCCGTGAGGGGTTTGCAGACCTGGTTCAGAATAAACAGAACATTTGCTGAAAGATACGGACTGCTTGAGCTCTGCGAAGGGTGCTGACATGGTCAGAAAAAAAGAAAAGGTGAGGATAAAAGAGCATCTCGAAACGGATATAGACAAACTATACGAACTTGTGAGAGACAGAGGTATTGTAAAGGTAGGGGATGCGGCCAAGAAACTGAAGATAGATGATGAGCAGGCAGAGGAGTGGGGAAGGGTCCTGGAGGAACACAACCTCGTCAGACTTCACTACCCCCCTGTCGGAGACCCTGTCCTTATTCTGAAAAAATTCAAGACCGAAACCAAAATAGGGAAAGTTAAAAAACGAAAGAAGCTGAAGCCCGGAAAGAATGTGTTTTTTATCAATCTCGCCATTCTTGCAGCCTTCATCGTTTTTATTGCTGCGCATCTCGTGAAGGTTCCCACCATAAGAATATCGTACACTCAAGCTTATTTATCACTGGTGATTATAATAATTATAGGGGTTGTCCTTTTTGTGAAATTCAGGGACAGGTTCTTCTCGTTCATGAGACAAAGGGGGGTAACATGGAGAAGGGGACGAAAGTAAGGAAGAATGCCTCCAGAATTCTGGAAAATTACAAAATTCTCTACCAGGGCGTGGCCGCCGGTGTGAAAATACATCAAGACCCGAACGAGTACGTTCCTCTATACGAGATAAAATACCCAAAGATAGAGAAGGCCACCAGGGCTATTCTGGATTCCATAAGGGAAAAGATTATAACAGAGCTTGCATTCCGCACAGACGACATACTCAGCCAGGAGGAAACGAGTGAGGTCAGAAACGCCTTTGTTAAAAAAGCCACGGAGCTTGTTGAGGAGGAGTTGCCCAATCTCTCGAAGAACGATGTTGGCATACTCGTGGGTATACTCTCGCAGGAGTCTCTTGGTCTGGGACCCATAGAGTTCATGCTGAAGGACCCCGGACTTGAGGAAATCGTTATCAACGGCCCGAAAGAACCTGTATGGGTTTACCACAGGACATACGGGTGGCTGAAAACGAACATCGTAGTGGGGGATGACGCCAAAATTTACAACTATGCGGCGCAGATAGGGAGAAAGGTTGGTATGCAGATAACCAATCTCAGCCCTCTCATGGATGCGTACCTCTCCAGCGGGGACAGGGCAAACGCCACACTATTTCCCATTTCCTCGAGAGGAAATACGCTAACCATAAGGAAGTTCGCAAGAAGGCCCTGGACTATAACGGATTTTATAGAGATGAATACGATATCACCTGAAGTTGCCGCCTTTCTGTGGTTGGCGATACAGTTCGAGATGAACATTGTCTGCACAGGAGGGACGGCCTCCGGTAAGACCTCTTTCCTGAATGTTCTCTGTATGTTTATCCCCCCGACACAGAGAATCATATCAATTGAGGATACGCGCGAAATCCAGCTTCCTCCGTTCCTGCACTGGGTTCCGCTCACAACCAGACCGCCCAATATTGAGGGCCGGGGAGAGATAACCATGCTCCAGCTGATGATAAATGCGCTGAGGATGCGGCCTGACAGGATGATTGTTGGGGAGATACGGAGATCCAAGGAGGCCGAAGTCCTCTTTGAAGCGATAAACACAGGGCATTCTGTTTATTCCACACTTCACGCCAATACGGCGGAGGAGACACTCAAACGTCTCATCAACCCTCCAATAAACATACCGGTCTCCCTGCTCACATCCCTTCAGCTGATAGCGGTCATGCACAGGGACAGGAGGAAAAATATAAGAAGGGTCTTGGAAATAACCGAACTCATCCCGTCCGGAGGTCTTGCAGAGATGAAGGTTGAACTGAACAACATATTCAGATGGATTCCTTCCAAGGATAAAATCATAGAGTGGGGGAAACCGAACAGGGTGTGGAATGATATAAAACTTTTTTCGGGCATGGATGACAACGAGATAAAGAAAAACATAGAAGAAAAGAAGAAAATCCTGATATGGATGGTGAAAAACAAGATAAAGGACATAAACAAAGTCGGACGGATAATTTCCGACTACTACAAAGACCCGGAGAGTGTCCTCAAAAAGGTTAAATAAGCTACTTCTTTGACTTCTCGAATCTCGGGACGAATATTCTGTATTTATCCTTGTCTTCAAGTTCTTCGAGAATCCTCTTTATAATCATCTTCTCCGGGTCGGGAAGCATGCTCACCCTTTTCTTCAGGTCCTCAAAACTCTCGAATTCCTTCTCTTTTTTCGCTGCTATTATTGCCCATAGGTGCTTTTTTCCAACGCCCGGAAGGAGTTCCAGCTGATGGAGACGTGTGGTTATGGGGCCTGCCTTGTTGAAGAATTCGAGGAACTTTTTGGGATTCGATTTGACTATGTGCTCAACCACGTCCGCAACCTCTTCCTTTGCTGCCGCCGTGAGGTCTTTGAACTCTATTCTCCTCTTGATAAACTTTACCTCGTCTCTTTTCCCGCTTCCTATGTACACTCTTGAGCCCACCTTGAGATGCACGCCTTCCCTCACTATGACCTCGAGAAGTGAAAAAAACTCCTCTCCCAGAACTTGGGCTACCGGCTGGGAGATACGCATACCGTAATACCCGTGTGGGAGATAGTCCAGAACTATTGCCCACTCGTCCTTTTTCAAATCCTTTTTCATGCTAACCGGCCCCTGATTATAATAAAGAAATTATCTTTATAAACCTCTATTTGTTCTCCTTCACTATCTTCAGTATCTTTTTCTTGTCCTCGTCTGACAGCACTACTCTGTCGTTTGCGAACAGCACCCTCAGTTCGTCCTGTGTTTCCGGCAGAAAGTTTACGATGTTCACTATGTGTTTTTCCTTGAGTTTTTCTATCTTGCCCAACTCCTCGACAAGTGTTTTGAACTTTTTTTCCGAAAGCTTGCAAAACTTCCTCAGGTGTTCGAGTGCGTTCTTCTGCTCGTAAACAAGCTCCTTTTCTTTCTCCTTGCCTGAAAGTATTTTTTTCGCTTCGAACCAGCTCACCGTTTTTTCGTTTCTGACATCCATCAAACCACCTATTCTTTAAGCGTGAGGTGTTCAGGTCTTGATATTATCTCCTTTGTCTTGCCGCCAACTCTTATTTTAACGATGTATGCTTCTCCTCTCCTTTCTCTCACTTCCCCCACTTTGCCTTTGAATTTCGGAAATGGCATGCCCTTGTGGGAGGAGGGGTCTATTTTTATCACTACCCTGTCTCCCGGCTTGAATTCACGCAGATAGGGTGTAACCTTGAACTTTTCCCTTCTGCCTTTCTTCAGTTTCCTTCTCGTTGACCTTCTGAAACCCTTGCTTGCCCTTACCATCTTCTCATTCCTCGAGTCCGACCAGGTCAAATTCCTTTATAACGGCCCTGTTTTTCAGGAGACCTGAAATCGAGGGTTTTGTTCTTCCATTGTCCCCCGAAATCAGTTCTCTGAGATAAAGACCTGATTCAGCGGTTATTTCAAACCGGTATCTTTTATTATTAATCTTTTTCCATTTTATACTTTTAACCTTTTTATACTTTGTTTTGTCCTCCTTCGTACCCAAGACCCTTGCAGGAGTTCTCTGTTTTATAGTCCCCGCGAGTTTTTTAGCATCTTCTATGTTCTCCACTTTCCTTTCAAAGTCGACAACAAGCCTGTAAACTTTGTATGGTCTTCTTGCTTTAAGCTCTGAAACGTCTTTCTTTTTGCAGAATTTCAGCCCCCTCACCTTCACCCTCTTGCCCCTGTTTATCGCCTTTTCCATTCTCTTCAGGTCGATCTTCCTTCTGACCGGCTGCTTAAGTTCGAGGATGAACGGCCTCCAGACCAGACATCTTGCTTCTTTGTCTTCTCTCCCGAGTGCGTGAAAAACATTTGAAGCAGCAGAGGAAAATTTCATGAATGGCTTGGCTATTATATCCTGGACGCTTTCTCTGTAATGCGGAGAGGACGTCTGCGGGAGTCCGCGAACAAATTTTTTGTACTCTCCGTAGATGAATATGGGATTTGAAAAAACCTCGGTCTCGTTTTTTTGAAGGTCGAATGTTATTATGACATCCGGCCTTTTCGCATCCTGCCTCCTGCCTGTTTTCTCTGCTATCATTCCCGCAAGCTCTCTGGATATTTCTGATTTTATGGGCTCGGAATATCTCACGTCTATTCTCTCCCACAGGGCTTCCTCATTCATGACAAGCGAGTCGCTCATTCTTATTCCGAGAAGGAAGGTTTCGAACTCCATGCCGGCTGTTTTCTTTGCGATTTTTTCAGCAATTTCCGGAAGGCGTTCGAACACATCTTCGCACACCGCACATTTCGGGTGTTTGTCCCTGAAATTTGCCGGGTCTGCACCCGTCTTCTCCGCCGTGTCCTCCATACACAGAAAACGTCTTATCACCTTTCCCTTCTCTGCGTTATTCTCCTTTCCGAGTCTGGAAAATTGTCTTCCGAGGCAATGGTCGCAAACATATCCAAACTCGAGCACCCTGACAGCTATCTCCCTTATCATAATAGAACATTTTATTTACGCTATTTTTAAATCAAAAGCCCTGACAGCGTTCTCTTTTGCTCTTTCCATAATTTTTTCGTACGCGACTCCCTTTATCTCCGCCATTTTTCTGGCCGAGAGTTTTATGTTCCACGGGTAGTTCCTCTGATCTTTCGCTTTGTCAGGAGAGAGAAAGGGCGAATCCGTTTCGAGAAGGAACATGTCCATTGGAACGTCTTTTGCTATCTTCCTCACGTTTTTGGAGAATAGAATCTGGGTGGAGATTGAGATGTAGAAACCACGCGAAACGATTTCTTTCGCGAGCTCCCTCTTCCCGGAAAAGCAGTGGAATATTGCCTTTACTCCGGAATCCCTGACCATCTCGTAGCATTCTCTTTCCGCGTCCCATGAGTGGATGACGATGGGTTTTGAAAGCTTTTTTGCGAGTTTGATAAATTTCAAAAAGACCTCTTTCTGTTCCTCTCGTTTCTCCTCGTTCTTCTCCCAGTGATAATCAAGCCCGCACTCCCCCACGCCAACAATCCGCCCGGAATTTCTCTTTATGAGTTCGATAATTCTTTCAGGGTCTTTCCCTCCTTCGGTCGGATGGAATCCAAGGGTGGGGAAGAGGAATCCCGGATGTTTTTTTGTGAGGGAAAGGACACAAAGGCCTTCCTCATATCTCGCCGAACTCACTATCACCGCACTAAGTT
Source organism: uncultured archaeon (assembly GCA_964612625.1). Lineage (GTDB taxonomy): Archaea > Aenigmatarchaeota > Aenigmatarchaeia > QMZP01 > QMZT01 > CAZTCK01. Next base: position 10,238 of record CAZTCK010000005.1, read on the forward strand.
CTTCCCTGCATCTGGATATTATATGGTCTATGTCGTTTTTGTAGGACTCCCAGCAGAGATGGGCATGGATGTCAATCATAAGTTTTATATCACAGCTCTTCTATAAAAATCAATCCCTGAGAAAATACTCAAGGGCCTCCTCTATACTTCCCACTTCCCTGACATCTATTCCCGCTTCCTTTGATATGTCAACTTTCTTGGGTATCCTCTCGGTTGTGCATATCTGGGCAGGGCCTATCTGTTCGCAGTACCTCCTCGTCTCATATGTTATTTCCTGCGAGTGAAGGAGTGGGACCAGAAAGAGTTTTGCTCCAACCTCCCTTGCAACTCTTGCCTTCGGCAGTATCTCGCCCACGGGCCCTATGGTTCCGTCATGATTTATGGCTCCTGTTACAAGAACGTCAGGGTCGAGCTTCTTTTTTTCAAGGGCCGCTATGGTTGCTATCGTGAGAGCAGCGCCTGCAGAAGGGCCTTCAACAGCAGTAGCGTTGGTTGTTATGGTGTATATTATGTCATAATCGGAAAGGTTAACGCCTGTTATGTTGGACGCCACCTTGCTCGCCGTCCGGATGGAGTTCTGGGTATCCGTCCAGAAGAGAAGTTTGTCTATGTTAACGAGAATCCTCCCTTTCCCCCTGACCGCCTGGACTGTTAGAAGAGTCGTAACTCCCTTCCCTTCCTCGTCAACAGCGGGTATTATTATGGAAGCATACGAAGCGTTTTCAAATGAACCGTTAATCATGTATGGAACGTACGTTACGAGATTCGATATCCTGGTTTCATTGTGGTATATCACAGTAGTTTTGTTCATGCCACCCATATAGTATCCAAGAGAAAAGAGGAGCATGAAAGCGATCACATAAGCAGCAAATCTCAGCTTTTTTCTTTCCTTCCTGTACCTCCTGTATTCGTACATGCTAACATATTGCTTTCAGGTTTTTTATATCCTGTACCGTTAAAAGGATTTAAATACAGCCGGGAGGATTATTAATGCAGGGGGCCTCCAACCACGGGGCTAGGCCTACCGTACCCTCCGGGGTGGCAAATGGTCTTTATGGCCGGTTGTAGTTTACGGATGGCCCCGCGGAGATTTGCGGGCCCGGTTTACCAACTGAGAAGCCCTGTCCTGCAGGATCACCTTCATGGCGAACCGGGTCAGGGTCGGAAAGTTTGATACGCTTTGCGTCTCCTTCCCGAAAGACAGCAGCCCTAAGTCATGTTGGTGGTGCTTGCAGGGTTGCAGGGTGGAGAAGGTGAACCGGACAACCCGCAGGTTTTCGTGGTGGTCTACCGTAAACATGCCCCCTGCTTTTTTGTTTAAAAATCCGGAATATTTTATATGGGCGGATAATAATTTAATATGCTGTCCCTTTACAAAAAAATATCTCTTGTTTTCTTCGGGAGTCTGGTCGAAAGGTATATAGATTCGTTCAGACCGCTCGAGCCGCACATACACAATGCAAATATGAAAATCCTCCTCAAAACATGGGTAAGTATGCTTTTTTTCACCACATTCCTCTCCTTCGTGGCGTCATTTACCCTGATATTTGTCATGCTCACATACGTGATAGAGGTCGAGTTTTATGTTTACGTGTTCAGCGTCATATTCTTTCCGGTTTTCGTTTCTTCAATAGTATTCATAATCTTTTACCTCTATCCCGTGCAGAGGGAGAATGCCCGAAAGAAGTCAATAGAAAATAACCTCCCCTTCGCCATCACGCACATGGCGGCTATCGCATCCTCCGGGATTCCAACGGAGTTTATGTTCGAACTGCTTACCGGTTTCAAGGAGTACGGGGAGATAGCAGAGGACTCGAAACTAATAATGAGGAATATAAAGACGTTCGGCATGAGTTCTGTGGACGCGATGAAAGATATCGCTGAACGCACACCCTCACAGGAATTCAGAGAAGTTCTCCTTGGCATAGTCTCAACCATGGAATCGGGCGGGGATCTGGTCGAGTATCTCAGGGAAATGGCAGACAAGGCCCTGTTCAACTACAGGATTAAAAGGGAAAAATACCTGAAAACGCTGTCTACGTATGCAGATATATACACGGCTCTGCTGGTGGCCGCACCTCTTATGATGCTTTCTCTCCTGGCCACCATGAGTATTATAGGGGGAAGTGTGATGGGTCTGACTATAAGTGACCTCATGATACTCATCACATGGGTCGTACTGCCCGTAATGAATGTTGGTTTCCTTGCGTTCATTCACATGACATATCCGGGTGTATAGGATGGAGATAAACAAAACCTTGATATTTGAACTCATTTTCATAGCCGCAGGCGTCTCCATCATCGCCGCCAATTTCCTTTTCATATCAAACATCTTCCCGTTTATATCCCCCCTATTCAACGTTCTCGGTTCACTAATAGCGATCGTTCCCCCGTTTCTCATATTTTACGGAAGGTACAAGATAAACAAGGAGATAGAGGAACAATTCATCGTCTTTGTGACGGACCTGACCGAATCCATAGACTCCGGTATGACCCTCCCAATCGCTCTGAAACATGCGGCAAAAAAAGACTACCGCTCGCTCACGCCCTATGTGAGGGAGATAGAAAGCAAAGTCGAGTGGGGTGTTCCGTTCGAGAAGGCGCTCAAAATATTCTCCGACAAGGTGAAGTCCACGCCCATAAAGAGGTCTGTCAGCACCATTATAGAAACGTACAAAGTCGGAGGGAAGATATCGGATACTCTGAGGGCCATAGGCCAGTCTCTAGTTGAAATAAACAAAATAAGACAGGAGCGTTCGGCTTCGGTTCAGTCCCAGCTGGTCACGTCATATCTAATATTCTTTGTTTTCATATTCATACTCCTTGTTCTCAAGACATTCCTTATTCCGGCACTTGGAACCATGGAGGCCCCGACACTGGGCGAAATAAGCGGGGAGCCGGTCATACCGGAAGAACTCTACACACAAACCTTCATTAACTTCATCCTCGTTCAGGGATTTTTTGCAGGCCTCGCCACGGGCAAAATGGCCGAGGGGTCAGTGGTGGCTGGACTAAAGCACAGCATAGTTTTGATAGTTATAGGATATACCATTTTCTCCCTCCTGGGCCAGATTGAAATAGCAATATTTTAATATGTGTTAAAACATTCTATTATCACAGGTGATGGTTGTGGGAAGGATAAAAACCATTGCGATAAAAACCCTGGGAAATGAACTCATAAAAAAGCATGCGGACAGATTCACGGACGATTTTGAAAAAAACAAAGAGGTTCTTCTCACACTTAAGAGAATAACATCCAAGAAGATAAGGAACATACTCGCGGGTTACATAACAAAGGAGATGAAGAGGATAAGGAAAAGTGGTCTTTGATGACACTGGAAAAACTGCTGGAGGAGGCATTTCTCGTAAAGCCGGATGAAGCCGTTTCTCACGTCGTGTATGAAATGGGGAAAAGAGGGGTTTATGAGGCCTTTGTTTTTGACGGGGAACTGAAAGGTATAGTTACCTTGGATGACATAGTCAGAAGGAGCGTCAGCGAACCTCACAAGGTAAAGGTTTCGTATTTCATGAGGCCTGCAAATCCGTTTTCTGTGGATGCTGATATCGAGGATGTTGTAAACTATGTGCTGGTAAATGAATACAGGTCTGTTCCTTTTGAGAAAGACGGGAAGATATATGCCCTGAACAAGGCAAAACTTCTCGGATTCGTGAAAGAGGAGGTTTTTGAAGGGAAGACCGCGGAAGATGTCATGCAGTTTCCCTATTGCGTGAGCGAGGACGATACACTTTCCACCGTGATATCTGTTATGAAAGATACCGGCCTGAACAGGATACCTGTCCTTGACAAAAACGGGAGATTTGCGGGATTCGTGGACAGCATGAGTCTGTCAAAAATTCTGATAGACAAACACAGAGCCAAAAGAGGGGAGAGGGGAGGGGAGAAGATAAAGACATCAGATGTACATGTTAAGACATTCGTAAGGAATGATGCCCTCAGGGTGAGGCCCGAAACCCCGCTGGGTTCCATCGTGAAGAACATCGGAAAGAGTGGTCTGCAGGTGGTGGTTGTGGAAAAGGAGGGAAAGTTCCTCGGTATGCTCACCATGAAGGATATTTTCAAACTGATAGGAAAATCTCTCGAGACAGTATACATAAGAATTACAGGTCTGGGGGAGGAGGATGATTTCATAAAGGTGAAGGTAAACGAAATGGTTGAAAATACCGTGAGGAAGATTGTAAAATTCCTGAAGGTGAATTACGTGACAATACACGTCGAAATTCACAAAAAGGAGGGAAGGAGAAGGAAATATTCTGTTCAGGGGAGATTCGTTACAGACAAAGGTAACTTTTACGCAAGTGATTACGAATGGGAGCCCACGAAGGCGATGAAATTGTTTTTGGAAAAGATAGAAAGGGAGATTGACAGACGCGTGGGAAAGGAAAGGGATGCTAAAATATTTTCTTCCCGCTGAAAAAACTACTTATGATTTCCGGGAGGTCTTTTATCTTCACCCTTATCTGCTTCATAGAATCCCGGTCGCGTAGCGTGACGTCATCCTTCTTGAGTGAATCGTAATCAACCGTCACCGCAAGCGGAACGCCAAGCTGGTCATAAATCACATATCGTTTACCTATGGACTGTTTCTCATCATATTTGGTTTCAAAGCGGGTTTTCAGCATCTCGTATATCTCCTTTGCCTTGTCATTTACGCCATCCTTTCTGACGAGAGGGAGGACGACAACATCCAGAGGGGTCAGTTCGCGCGGAAATTTCAGAACTGGTTTCCCATCTCTCTCGGAGAGGGAGTTTTCAAGAATCGCGTAGAATATACGGTCAAGACCCATCGATATCTCGAAAACGTGCGGGATGAATTTCTCTTCATCTTCCACCACTGATAAGTCAGACCCGGAAACCTTCGAGTGCGAGAGCAAATCAAAATCCGTCCGGTAGTTACATGCCACAAGCTCCAGCCATCCAACACTCGTCTTGACCTCGAAGTCCCATGTTTCCTTCGAATAGAAGGCCTTCGCTTCGTCTTCAAGTTCGCGGAAGTGGAAATCTTCCGGGGAGAAACCGCATTTCTCGAAAAACTCCTGTGTGACAGCGAGGTAATAACCTATTAACTTTCCTGAAACTATTCCGTCTTTCACGGCCTTTTCCGCTGAAATGGATATTGTTTTTTCATTTTCAAGAAGTTTCAGGCGGAGATTTTTGTTTTTATATCTTTCGAACTTGGGGAAATCGTTAATCTTTCTGGGATTGAAGAAGACCTCGGTTTCAAGCTGTGTAAACTCGCGGGTGCGAATGAGACCCTGACGCGGCGAAATCTCGTTCCTGAACGACCTTCCAACCTGGGAAATTCCGAGTGGAAGCGAAACTCTCGCGGTTTTGTACACCTTTCGGAAAGCGGTAAAGATATTCTGGCATGTTTCAGGCCTTAGGTAGGCGTTCGTTTCGTCTGTAAGCGGTCCGATGGAGACCCCTATCATCATGTTGAACTTCTTCACTTTCGAGAGCTTTCCTTTGCAATCGGGGCAGTGGATTTTATGTTTCTCTATCAGTTTGTTGAATTCGGAAGTATCGAGGGCTTCCGGGACGGGTTTTTTCGTTATCTCCTCTATCAGCTTGTCTGCCCTGAATATCTTGTGACATTTTCTGCACTGAACTAACGGGTCTACAAAACTTTTCAGGTGCCCGGACGCCTCGAAGTTCTTCTTTGGAAGTATCACACACCCTTCTATTTCGAGCGAGTCGGTTTTGCGAACGACCTCTCTCCTCCATAAATCCACTATCTTTCTTCTCATCACCGTTCCCAGATGCCCGAAGTCCCAGAAACCGGATGGTGGCGAGTGTATTTCAGCCGATGGGAAGAACAGGCCCCTCTGATCCGCAAGCTGCTGGATACGGGCGAATTTGTCCATTTCAACCATATAAATTTATTGTAATCGCTTTAATAAGATAGTATGTTTGGGCTCAAGGTGGATTTTCACGTGCATTCGCATTTTTCTTCTGACAGTAACCTATCCCCGAGGGAAATTCTGAAAATTGCGGAAAAACTCGGTCTGGATGCAGTGGCCATCACGGACCACAACACAATCGAGGGCGGAAAGTACGCCAAAAAGTTATCGAAAAAGATTATCGTTTTTGTTGGATCGGAAATAAAAACAAATGAGGGGGAAGTTATAGGCTTGAATCTGAGGAGGGAAATTCGAGAGGGTCTCCCGCTTCTCGAAACCTGCAGGAGGATAAAAGAGCAGGGGGGTTTTGTCATCATCCCCCATCCGTTTGACAGGATGAGAAGAGGCATCGGAAGCCTCATAGAAAAAGTTATCGGCTATATAGACGCTGTGGAGGTATTTAATGCGAGAACGCTCATGGACAGGTTCAACAGGGAGTCTCTCTCATTCGCGGAGAGGCACAACCTCCCGAAAGTCGCTGGGTCGGACGCGCACTTTGCAGACGAACTCGGTTCTGCCTACACCATCGTTCTTTCAGAAAAACGTGAGGATGCCATACTGAAAGCGGTAAAAAATGGTAAAACATCAGTGTTCGGAGAGAAAACAGGAATAAGACCGCACATCAAAACATTTCTAACGAGAGTGAAATTACTCTGAAAGAGGTTCTGCAAGTTCTTTGAAATTGAGCTTTATCTCCTCCTCTATATCCTCCAGTGTTTTGTATTTTTTGAGCTCGCTGCTGAGGTTGTCTATGGGTTTCTTTATGGGCTCCGGAATTTCTTTCATAACGTTTTCTTTGTAAACCGTGATCGTGCTCGCGATTTCATCATTCGCCTGAGCGACGAACGGGATGGTGAGTATGAGGAAGGATATGATGACCACGGGAAGGAGGAGGTACTCTATCACTATCATGTTACTGATTCTGTGAAATTCTATGTCCATTTGTTTGAAGAACATGAGTATAAACAGAGGGATTATTATGAGGAGTATCATGGCTAACGGGAATCCGTACTGAATGAGGGAGAGCGTATAGGAAACCACTCCCACAGCAGCAAGACCTATAAAGAGCTTTTTGTTGGCCTTTATTATGTTCCCCCTGAATTTGAATTTGTATATGAGGTAGCCTGTGGTGTAGACAACAGAAAATGAAAGTATAACCCAGAACGGGAAATGGACGATATCCGTGGTGAGGGCAAACCAGCCGCAGGAGAATTTCAGGAACTCTATTACCGTCATGTTCACCGTTGTCTTGCGAAGACTTTTCTTGAATCTGGTGTATGGTGAAGAATGCAAAAAGTTGAGGAACAGCATCATTAACACCATTAAGAAGAACCATTTGTTCACAAGGAGTGAAAGGGAGAAACCTATGACAATAAAGCTGAAGATCAGAATCTTCGCAAAACCCTCGGTTAAGTGCCCGCTGGCGAGTAGTTTCCACTTCAGTTTTTCCCTGTCTTTTCTGTCTTCGGCCCGGTCCACCATGTCATTGTAAATGTAAACCGAGGAATACGCTATCAGGAAACCGGAAAGTGCAAGGAGCATTAAGTGAAAATCCAGGGAACCGAAGAAAAACCAGTAGAGGATTATGCCTAACGAGAACTGGACCACGTTTTTCGGAAGGCTTATCGTAACGCTGTTGAAGAGCAGTTTCTTCACATCCACCATAATTTATATATTCGAAGGGGCACCTTTTTAACCTTTAAAAGCGGGTTTTCTCGCTTTTATAATGAGTGTTGAGGCAAGGGAGGGTTTCCCCGCGAAGAACGAATCCACGTGATTCCAGAGACTTTCCTTCCACCTGCTTCGCGTCCCGTCCGCGAACACCGGACTCCCCTTAACTTTCTCTATCCGAAAACCCTTCAGTCTCAGAAGTTCGGTCAGCGAGCGCTTCGTGAACGCATGAATGTGTCCTACGCCCTTCCTGACGAAAGGGTTGCCTGTGTACGTTTTCAGGGAGGACTCTATCCACACGGGCATGAGTCCGAAAAGAAGGAACAGACGGTTGTACCATGACGCGATGTTGGGAACGGATATCACGAGGTAGCCGCTCGGTTTGAGAACGAGGTATATATTTTCGAGAAGTCTTTCCGTATCGTATACATGTTCCAGCAAATCCCCGCAGAACACCGCATCAAATACATTTTTTCCGAATGGAAATTCATCCCTGTCAACATTTAATATCTTTGCTTTTATTCCTCTTTTTTTCGCCTTTTCTACCGCCTTCCGGCTTATATCAATCCCGTAAACATTCGCTTTCGTCGCCCTCTTTATCATGGACGAAATCAGCCCGTCTCCACATCCGACATCGAGTATCTTTCCGTTATCATGGGTTTCGAAGAGGTCCAGGAGGATTTCTATCTTTTTCTCCTGAATCCTGTAATACCTTCTCGCTTCTTTATCAAATATCTGTGAATAGAAATACCTGTTGTACTCATGGGAATCCATGTTGAGATATTGATTTTCAAAATTATAAAAGACGAATCCCATATTTAATTTATGGATTTGCAAAAACTTCTCGAAATGTTAAGCCCTTCGGAAAGGAGGATTTTGCCTTTTCTGAAAGATGGTGCCGGTCTTGATGAACTCATAAAGAAAACGAAACTCAAAGATGTCGAGGTTATGCGCGCGCTCCAGTGGCTGGAGAACAAAGGTATCCTGAAAATAAAATCTTCAACAAAGGAAATTGTCGAGTTGGGGAAAAACGGAGAAACCTATCGAAAAATTGGTTTACCGGAGAAGAGATTTCTCGAGGCTTTGAAGGGGAAGATGAAGTTAAACGAAATTAAAGAGAAGGCAAATCTTGATGATGATGAACTTCGGATTTCCCTGGGTTTGTTAAAATCGAGGTACGCGATAGCCATCGTTGGTGGGGAGGTCGAGCCAACCAGCGAGCGGGCTGCTCTCCTTGAAAAAGGGTTTCCTGAGGAGCGATTTCTTGCGAAATTACCGAAACCTCTGGATGAGATAAGCGAAGAAGAAAGGAATATCGTGAGAAAACTGCTCAGAAGGAAGGACATCATAAGAAAAACCATCGTCAAGAAGAAACAAATTGAACTCACAGAAGTCGGAAGAAAGGCCGTAGAGAAAGCGAAAAGCACGAGGATAGAACTTGTCGAAAGATTAACGCCCGGGATGCTGAAAGAAAAAACGTGGGTGGGGAAGAAGTTCAGACGCTACGATATAAAGACCAGCGTTCCTAAAATCTATCCCGGGAAGAGACAGCCGTATAGCGAATTTCTCGATGATGTTCGTGAGAAATTGCTTTCGCTTGGTTTCAAAGAGATGGAAGGCCCTGTGATTGAGCTGGAATTCTTCAACTTCGATGCGCTTTTCCAGCCGCAGAATCACCCCGCCCGTGACTGGAGTGCGACATACCGTATAAAAGAGCCGAAGTACGGAACTCTTCCGGATCGAAAGATCGTGCTCTCCGTTAAGAAGGCGCATGAGAAAGGGATAGCGAATTCGACCGGGTGGGGATATGAATGGAGTGAGCGCATCGCATCACAACTTATGCCCAGGGCGCATGACACGGCGATATCCCCGCGCTATCTGGCGAAGGGGGTTGAAATCCCCGGCAAATATTTTTCTCTCGTTCGTTGCTTCAGGCCTGATGTGATCGATGCAACGCACGGCGTGGAATTCAACCAGCTCGGGGGTTTTGTTATAGGAAATGACCTTTCCTTCCGCCACCTACTCGGCTTGTTAAAGCAGTTTGTGTTCGAGATAACCGGGATTGAAGAAACGAGATTCGTTCCCGATTACTTTCCCTTTACTGAGCCGTCCGTTCAAATCTCCGCGAAACACCCGAAGTTCGGATGGGTTGAGCTCGCGGGGGCGGGTGTGTTCCGGCCTGAACTCACGAAAGCGCTCGGTGTGGATGAACCTGTCATCGCATGGGGATTCGGGATAGACAGACTCGCCATGATGCGGCTCGGGATTAAAGATATTCGAAACCTCTTTTCGCATGATCTCGAGTTCCTCAGAAATGCAAGGAAGGTGTTGTGATGCCAACGATCGAAGTTTCACTGAAAGATTTGAATTCCCTGGTGGGGAGGAAGTTCAATATCCGCGAACTGGAAGCTGCGTTGGAATACGTGAAGGGGGAGATAGAAACGAGGGATGGAGACAGGTTGAGGATAGAGATAGCGGACACCAACAGGCCGGATTTGTGGTCGGTGGAGGGAATAGCGAGGGCGTTACGGGGGAAATACGCGAAAGATAAAGGGATTCCGCGATATAGAACGAAAAAATCGGGGTTGAAGGTAATTGTCGATAAGAATCTGAAGGATATAAGGCCGAAAACGGTTTGCGCTGTTATTAAGGGTTTGAAGATAAATGATGAAACCCTTTTCCAGATGATACAGTTACAGGAAAAGATATGCGAGACTTTCGGGAGGAAAAGGAGGGAAGTGGCGTTAGGTGTATATGATTACCATAAAATTTCTCCTCCTATCTACTATCGCGCGTATAAACCGGATGAAATAAAATTCATCCCGTTGGATTTCGAGAAGGAGATGGACCTGAACGAAATCCTTGCTGTGCATCCGAAAGGGAAGGAGTACGGGCATTTGCTGAAAGGGAAAAAGAAATATCCGGTATTCATAGATTCAAGGGGCGAGGTTCTTTCCATGCCTCCTATCATAAATTCGAATTATACAGGCAAAGTCACCAGCGAAACCAAAGATGTGTTCATAGAATGCTCGGGCTTCGATTTGAAATACCTGCTGCCTGCCCTTAACATCATGGTGACTGCCCTCGCCGACAGGGGAGGGAGGATCGAAACAGTCGAGGTCATCTTCCCTGACGGAAAGCTCGAAACCCCTGACCTCGGACCGAAAAAGATAGAGATTTCGTTAGATAACGTGAGGAAGCTCTCGGGTCTGGATTTGAAACCAAAAGACATCGAAAAACTTCTGCTCGAATCCAGGTATGAGGTTTCGAGAAAAAAGCGAAATTTCGTTGTTTTTTATCCTGCCTACAGACAGGATATAATGCACGAGGTGGACGTAATTGAGGACGTTATAATAGCGTATGGCTACAACCGGATTTCGCCTGTGGTTCCGGAGATCGCGAGCACGGGGAAGCTCACGGAGATAAACGAATTTTCGCGCAAAATGAGGGAGATAATGCTCGGCCTGGGCTCGCAGGAAGTCCTCTCGTACATGCTCACCAACAGGGACAACCTCGTGAAGAAGATGCGTATGAAAGAAGCGAAAGTGATAGAGGTTGATAACCCTGTGTCGAAGAACTGGTGTGTATTCCGGACATGGATTATCCCATCGCTCATGGAATTCTTCGGAAAGAACACGAACAGGGAATATCCGCAGAACGTGTTCGAAATAGGAGAGGTCGTGGTTTATGATGAAAAGGCGGAAACGAGGGCGAGGAATCCCGTTCGTCTCGCGTGGGCTTTTGCGGGGAGCGAAGCGAATTTCACGAGGGCGAAGCAGTCGTTCGACTTCCTCATGAGAAATCTCGGTTTGGATTACGAAATCCTCGAAACCGATCATCCCTCCTTCATACCCGGAAGGGTGGGGAGGATTTCGGTTAAGGGGAAGGATATCGCGTACATCGGCGAAGTACATCCCGAGGTTCTCGACAACTTCGGGATCGAACAGCCCGTTTGCGCTTTTGAGGTGAATCTGAGCGATTTGCTGGAGGTTGTGAAAAAACAGTAATCAAATTTTTTTAATTCAGGAACCTCTATACAAAATCATGAACGTTAACTTCTGGTTGTTGAAAGTAAGCAGAATCAGCGCGTACGTCCTGCTGGTTCTGAGCGTAATGTATCTCGTGACAGGATTTTCTATGACCGGTCTTTACGGTATGCACAGGTTTGTCGACAAAGGTCTCGCCGCGTATGTTCATCTCAACCTCCATCTCCCGTTCATCCTCTTTCTCATCCTCCACTGCGGGATAGATGTGTACTTCGTTTTGAAAAGGACATTCACGAAGTGAAAGTATGGGGAAGAAGAAATCCTTCTGGGAGAAGAAAATGACGAGGAGGGAATTCGTGAAAAAAGGTTTGTTGCTGGCAGCGGGGATAGGGGTAGGAGCTTACGCTCTGGGTTCGTTCCTGGGTTCTTACAGGCCGTTAAGCTCGACTTTCAAAGATGACGCTCCCCCGAAACTCTGGAAATGGTCGAGGGAGGCGTATCATTATTCGAAGCTCGGTGCGAACGTTCAGTGTCACGTCTGTCCAAACCAGTGCATACTGGAGGAAAATGAAAGAAGCGTGTGTCGAACGAAGGTCAATAAAGGCGGGAAGCTTTACACACTTGCCTACGGAAATCCGTGCGCTGTTCATGTCGACCCCATCGAAAAGAAACCCCTGTTCCACTTCCTGCCGTCAACACTCGCTTTTTCAATCGCCACGGCCGGATGCA
>CAZTCK010000006.1:0-22050 GCA_964612625.1 uncultured archaeon
GGGGTAAAAGATGGTATGTGGTTTCCGGACAATCTCATCCGCATCAAGTGGGGGTCCGTGCAGAGATTCGTAGAGAAGTACCATCCCGTTATTTTCAGCCCGCAAAACATCAGACTTCTCTACCGCGGGGACAAAGAACTTGTAGGGAAGGAAGGACCGCACATATTCACGGACATTTTCCTTTACGTTCTGTTTTCTAATCTGAGGGTGTTCTGCAAAAAGTATGAGGCCGATGTCGTGCTGAGAATAATTTCGACTCTTGTCTCTCTCCCCACCGGAAGAGATTTGCTGAACTACATACATGCTCTTGATTCCGAATTAAAGGATGTTGCCGATTTCCCCGTGCTGATAAAGGATGAAAATGAGCTGTCGAAAATCCTGTGCACGCTTGAGTGGTAAAGATATAAAACATAAAAACAAGATATGGTAAGATGACCAGAGTAATAGGAATAATTTCGGGGAAGGGAGGTGTCGGAAAAACAACGGTAGTAGCAAATCTCGGTTCTGTTCTCGCACAGAAGTTTAAAAAAGATGTTATAATAATAGACTGCAATGTTACAACTTCGCACCTCGGTCTTTACCTTGGTATGTATTACACTCCTGTCACGTTAAATCAGGTTCTCGCCGGAGAGGCGGAAATCGAGGATGCGATATATGAATACCATATAAGTGGTTTGCGGGTGATACCCGCTTCTCTCTCATTCAGCGATTTGAAGGGTGTGGATATAGCAAGACTGAGAGATTCCCTGAAAAAACTGTTCGGGAAAGCAGATATCATACTTCTGGACGCTGCTCCGGGTCTCGGAAGAGAAGCCCTGGCAGCAGTGAGGGCATGTGACGAAGTGATATTCGTCAACACGCCATTTGTTCCGTCCACAATGGATATAATGAAATGCCACCAAGTTGCGAATGAGATAGGGGTAAAGCCACTTGGGGTTGTGCTGAACATGGTGGGAAAAGAAAAATACGAGCTAACACCAAAGGAAGTTGAAGAACTCATAGAACTGCCTGTTATATCCACCATACCCATGGACAAAAACGTCCTTCGCAGTCTTGCGCTTAAGATGCCTGTTGTTCTTTTCTCTCCGAATTCTCCCTCGAGCAGGGAGTTCGTAAAACTCGCTGCGAAAATACTCGGTGAAGAATACGAGCCCGAAGGTTTCTTCCAGAATCTGCTGAAATTTTTCGGGCTTAAGAAATAATTTAAGAGGTCGTACCGAAATTAATACTATGGTGTACGAGATAGTCATCGTTGTCCTTCTCGCATTGATTTGCTTTTTATTATACAAAATGTATAAAATTAAATATACGGGGGAGCATTACTCGTTCATACCCGAAGAGCTTAAAAAAGATATTGTGAACTTGGGCAGCGACAGGAAATGGATCGAGACTCGCTTTGAGGATGTGGAGTCCAGAATAACGGATATCGAAAAAAATGTTAAGAGGGTTGAGAAGGTTATGGAAAGGCTGGTTAAGGAGTTGGGGTAAATGGGGGAGAAAAAGGACACGAAAGGGCTGGAGAAGATGGGCGCTCTCGAAAAGGGGGTAAAGGCTTCTGTTGCCGAGAGCACAGAGGAAATAATAAAGGAGATAGAAACGTTTGATGCGACCAAGGACACAAGGGAAGATGCAGAAGTAACCGGCCAAAAAAGAGAAAGTCCTGGAAAAGAACGTGTCGAAGAGGGGGGGAAATCCAAAGAAACGGGTGAAAGCGGGGAAGCGGAAACCGGTGAAAAGAAAGAGGATATTGAAGTTCTTAAAAAGGAACTGGAGAGGGAAAGAGAGAAAACCAAAAACCTCGCCAAGATAATAGAGAAAGTTTCGAATTCTGCTAATGCTGAAAAAAAGGAAATAGATATTGAACCGAAACTGAAAGAAATCGAGGGGAGAATAAACGAGCAGGTTCAGTCACAATTGAAGGAAGTTAAGGAAGCGATAGCAGCAATAGGGACGAAAGTCGAAGAGGTGGCGAAATCCGGGAAAGGGGAGAAAATGGGCACGAAAGTAAAGGACATGATAGACAAGGTCCAGGCAGACACATCAAAGAAAATAACAGAATTGGAGGAGACCATAAAGAAAATGATGGAAAAGGTCGAGGAACCGAAAAAGGAAGAGGATGTATCCAAAGGTCTTTCAGCGTTTGGCGGGAAGGTTGACCTGAAAAATGAAATAGTCGAAATAAAGGATTCTCTGAAGGAACTGGAGAAAAGTATCAACGAACTTCGTGACGAAACGGACACGAGGATAACCAGGATAAAGGAGCAGATAAAAGCGCTGGAGAAACTCCCAACGCTTGAAGAGAAAGTCGAAGGGCTCATAGAGAGAATGAGCCCGGGGAATATAGAGAAGCTGAAGAAGTTCATATTCTCCGCAGACGAGATAACGAGCGAAATAATACCGAACGAGGTTGAGAAGAAGGTTACGAAGGAGCTCACGCCCGTGTTTAACGATATAAAGGATGTGAGGGATGATGTAGAAAAGTTCGGGGAGAATATAAAGAGGATATTTGATGAACTCAACTATTTCAAGGGTGAGATCAAAACTCTCTACAAGTTCGGAGATTATATCTCGAGATTGCAGAGCGATAAGGAAAAGCTTGAGGAGAAGATAAACGAAAAAGAGGATAACCTTCTGAGGATGCTGAACAAACTCGAAGAACTCATAAAGAAGAGAACGGACGCTGTTCACGAGGATGTGAGGAAGTTCGAAAAGTCATTCACGGAGAAGGTGGAGGATAAGGTTAAGGAGTGTTTTGACGACCTGACCGAATCGAAATTCCTCGAGCTCGAGGACAGAACCGAGAAGAATCTCGCCGTCGCGCGCGCGAAGGTTAACGATATGCTCTCCAAATTCGTTCAGTTCCAGAATGTGGTGAATCCCACATTATCGCTTATCAAAGAGGAACTGGAAAACCTGAACACGAGAATTGAGAAATTGAAGGATGAGCAAACTGAAACGGAAAAGGAGATTGATGAGAGGGTAAAGGATATGTTCTCAGAGGTTGCAGAGCCGAGATTAAAAGAGATCAAGGATGATATGAACAAATTTTCGGAAGCCACGAAAGACAGACTGGATGATTTCGAATCGGAATTCGTTCAATTCCAGAATGTGATAAACCCCACTCTCAACCTCCTGAGGAATGACATCTCAAAGCTTGACAGTAAACTTGAAAAACTCAAGACAGCTCAGGATGACCTGAAGGAAAGATTTAAAGAAATTGGTGAACTGAGGAAATCTCTGGATTCCATGAAAGAGAAGGTGAAATCTCTCGAAACGGGCAAGAAGGAACTTGAGAAGAAAATCTCGCTTTTGAATGATGGGCTCAGGCAAATTAACGGGGAATTCAAAGATGTTGTGAAACAAACACTTGCAGAGAGGAAAAAGCTCGAAGAAGAGAGCAAAAAACAGAAGGAGAGAATTAATATACTTCTCAAAGAGTTGAAAGGCTCATGAGCGAATTAACTGAACTTGAGGAGGGGCTGAGAAGACTCAAAGAGGATAATCTAGAGAAAAGAAGAATAATTTCCCAACTCAAGAAGGAGAAAAAATATCTTGAGGAGAGGAACAGGTATCTTATAGAGAAGTTAAAACAGGCAAGTATTCTCTATGAAGAGGCAGGGAAAAGGGTCATTGATTTCGTAAACGAGAACCTGAAGCCGCTGAAGGCAAAACTTGCTGATTTTGATTCAAGACTTTCGAAAATAAAAGAGTATGACAAATCGATCAACTCCGCCCTGAAAAGGATAGAAAAGTTCGAGGAAACAGTTGATAAATTCAAGGAAGAGATGCTCAAGGTTGAGGAGAAAGAAGCAACGCTCACCGCCAACATAAAAGATTTGAAAGGCAAAATCTCTGAACTTTCGAAAAGGATATCCGCTGTCCAGACATTCGGCTCTGAAGAACTCGCCGAAAAGGTGGAGGAAATAAAGGCGAAGTTTGGAGAGGATGTGCAAACGATAGAGGATGAATTCAACGCCTTTAAAATAGGTGTAGGGAACACGGTTGATGATTTCAGGAAGGAAGCCCGGAGGGAAATGGATTCCCTGCGGAGGGAAGTGGAAAAGGTTGACGTGAAAAAGGCGAAGGAATTGGGTGAGGCGCTGGAGAGGTTGATGGAAGAGCTCGGGAAAACAAAAGATGAGTTTTCGAAGTCCGTGACTTCGCTTAAGAACGAGATCGACAGGCTGGATTTGAAAAAGACGAAGGAGATAGACAAATCTCTCGAAATGGTTAGTACAAATCTGGGCGAGCGTTTCGAAGACTTTGCGGACTCCGTTGAGAAACGGATAAAGGAGGCGGAGAAAGATCTGAATGAGTTCAGGATTACGCTCGAGAAGGCGTTGAGTGAGGTGAAGAGCGAGACGAAGGAGTTTGTTGATTCGAAGGCGAAGGAGTTTGATTCGCTTCTTGAAGAGCTGCGCAACAAAATGGACGAACAGCTCGAAAGTTCTGCGGAAGAATGGGAAGGGAAGCTGGGAAGAGTAAGGAAGGAGTTAATGAACGCGAGGGACGAGTTCGAGAAGTTAATCGCTTCCATAAACCGGAAGGTTGAGACAGGAGAGGAGAGAAGGGATAAAAGGCTGGAGGAAGCGCTCCTGGAAATGGATTCCTCCCTTTCTGAAAAGATTGAAGAGGTAAAGAAGGATTTCGAAGGCAGAACGGAAGAGATACGTTCTGATTTTAACTCACTCAAAGCCGAACTCCAGAAAACGGTCAATTCGCTGCGAAAGGGCATGGAGAAAACGGAATCGCGAAAACGGGAGGAGATAGACAAGGTTTTGAAGGAGTTCATTACGCAGAAGGGAGAAGTGGATGAGAAGATAAAAGAGCTTGATTCGAGGATAGCGGAGTTTTCGAAGGTGAGCGAGAGTTTGAGGAAAGAGATACTGAAGGAAAGTGTGGAGGGTGTGAATGAAAAGGTGAAGGGGATAGTTGAGGGGATTGAGGAGAACTTCAGGGAGCTTGAAAAGGGCGTCACAAAAAAAGTGGGTTCCCTGGAAAGCGGTATGAATGACATGAAAACAGAGTTCGAGAACGTGATAAACTCCCTGTCCGTTGACTTCGAGAAAAAGCTCGATTCGGTGAGGAAGGAATTCGAAAGGCGCGATTTGAAAAGAGACAAGCAAACGGAAGAACGCGAGAAATCGCTGGAGGCAAGGATTGAAGAAAGGTTCGGCAAGTTCGCGGGAGACGCGGAAGGGAAAATCGACAGCGTGAAAAAGGAGGTAGAAATCCTCAGAAAGGACATGGACAACTTCTCCCTGGAATTGAAGGAAAAGTTCGAGGAGATAGTCAAAGAGAAATCAAAGGAGTTCGAAGAAATGGTTGATTCGCTGGTAAAGGAAATGAAGGGGATGGAAAAAGAAGTGAACTCCGTGATAAAGGCATTTAAGAAGGACATGGAAGCGAGCGAACTGCAAAGGCGGGAGGAGATAGACAAGGTTTTGAAGGAGTTCATTACGCAGAAGGGAGAAGTGGATGAGAAGATAAAAGAGCTTGATTCGAGGATAGCGGAGTTTTCGAAGGTGAGCGAGAGTTTGAGGAAAGAGATACTGAAGGAAAGTGTGGAGGGTGTGAATGAAAAGGTGAAGGGGATAGTTGAGGGGATTGAGGAGAAACTGAAAGAAACTGCCGGGGGAATGGAGAAAAGGGTCAGAGAAGTGGAAAGGGGAATGGATGTGTTGAAAACAGAACTGGGAAAAAATCTGGAGGAGGTGAACGAGAACGTTGAAACCCTTATGGGCAAAAAAAGCGAGGAAATAGGGAAAGAGATGGAAAAGCTCAACGCGGATATTGAGGAGAAGGTGAATTCGTTTATTTTCGACCTTACGGGGAACATGAAAGCAATCAGGGAAGAACTCACCTCCGCTAAAAAGGATTTCGAGAGGGGACTGATTTCTCTGAGGAAGGAGGTAGAAAGGGGGGAGGAGAAAAGGGAAGAGAAACTGGAGAAGACCAGGGAAAAACTCGAGAAGGAGATAAGAAAGAAGTTCGATGATTTGTTCGGAAGCACGGAGGAGAGGATTCGGGTTCTGGAAGAGGGGGTGAAAACATTAAGAAACGATGTAGATAACGTCCTTGACAGATTGAGGGAGAAGTTTGAAGGGGTAATAGAAGAGAAATCACAGGCATTTGAAAAGGTTGTTGAGGATGTTGTAGACCGGTCGGAGGAGGTCAAAAAAGAGGTGGAATCGGTCGTGAGTGAACTTCAGAAGAAATTCGAGGCAGGGGAGAAGGAGAGAAATAAAGAAGTGAAAAAATCCGTAAAGGAACTCATGGTCACGAAGGGTGAAATAGAAAAAAGGATGGATGATATCGAAAAGGAGATGGAAAGGTTCTCCGGGATTGTGGATGAATTGGAAAAGGAGATGGTGGAAGAAGTTTTGGGTGTTATTGAAGTAAAGCTTTCCTCAGTGCTTGAAGATGTGAAAACACGGATAACAGACGTAAGAAAATCACTCAAAGAAGAGGTGAAAGAAACCAAATCAGATACAGCGAAACTTGAGAACAAACTGGCGAAACTCACGGACAAGATCGGCATTCTCAAGGACGAGATTCTTGATGTAAAGAAATCGCGCAACCTTCTTCTGGAAGACGTGAAATCTCTCAGCAGGGGAATGGAGGAAACCGTGGACTCAAAACTGAAAAGTTTCATGAAGGATATGGAAAAGAGGATGAGCGCGCAGGAGAAGATTCTGAATTCCAGAATGAAAGAAGTGGAAAAGAAGATAGATTCTGTTTCTTTCGAAGTCGAAAAGGCGAGGAAAGAGAAGGAAGAACAATTGGATGAACTGCTCAAGCATGTGGAATCATGAACGACAAAATGGAGATGGTGAAAAGGAAAATAGAGGAGATAAAGAAGGAGCGGAACGAACTGAGGGAGAAGTACGAATACTTGGTAGAGCAGATAAAGAAGACCATGGACACACACTCCCAGGATATAGCACTACTGAAAAAGGAACTTGGGGGAATAGGAAAAAGAGAAGAAAGGAACAGCGAAAAGACTGACTCCCTCAGGAAATCTTTGGACAGGATTGAGAGCAGCCAAACCCTTCTCAAAGAGAAGTTTGAAGAGGAAGTAGAGTTGATGAAAAGGAATGTGGAATCGGATGTTTCGGAGATGATGAAGGCCGTGAGGAGCGAGCTGGTCGACAGCCTCAAGAGGGAAATAGAAAAAAGTTTCGAGGGTCTTGAGGAACTGAAAAACGATGTGAAAAATCTGCAGGGAGTGTGCTCGCTTCTGGAGGAGAAGTTCGGAATCGTTAAAGGCGAGACCGTTAAGGATATCAAAAAACTGAGCGAGAAGGCCGGTAAGAACTCTGAAAAAATTGCCGGTCTTCGTTCGCTGTTCAATTCCCTGAACAAACAGCTTTCCGGTATGGAAAATGAACTTCTGCTGCTGAAGAAGAGGGGAACGGAGCATGAAAAAACCATTTCAAGACTTTCCGATATGGCGGATTCGCTGAAAAAAACCATTTCCGAAATTGAAGGGAGACAGAAGGCCATACAAGACGAACTGAACAGCAAAATCGAGATGTTTGAAAAGGAAATGGGTTCTGAACTTTCCAAGATAAGGGGATTCGAAGAGCGGATGGGAAAGGACATAGAGGATTTCGAAAAATTTGCAGGAGAGCAGAAGGCAAGAATGGAAAAGTTTGAATCAGGGGTCTCGAGCAAAATTGACATGTTTTCGATAGAGAAGGAAAATCTCAAAAAGGAGTTTTCCTCCCTCCTCGGAGATTTCAAAAACCTTTCGGGCACACTCGATTCGCTGAAAGAAAGGGATTCGGAGTTCGAAAGAAATCTTCAGGGGCTGAAACTTGAACTTGAAAACTTCAGAAAGGTCACGGAGGAGGTAACCGCAAAACTCAAGGAGGACCAAACAATATTCAAGGAGAATGTAGTGGCCAAGCTGAATGAGGCGAGCGAAAAACTCATAAACCGCATTTCGCAGCACGAAATGAAGACGTCCTCGGAGCTTCTGAAACAGTCAGAGGAGATAAAGATGTTCCGTGCACACGTAACGCAGTTTATAAACGATCTCGTTTCGAATTATGAAAAGCGTTTTGATATGATAAAGAATGAGATAGACCGGGCCCTCAAGCTCATGGAAGAACGTGCAAAAGAACAGACGGCTATGATTTTTGAGTGAACAGAAGACTTCACTCCATTATTTCTGCGTGGTCTATTATTCCGTCCCCGTCCATATCATAACCGCGAACAACTTTTGATATTTTCGAGCGGTCAAAACGATTTCCTCTCATTATTTTCTCGGGGTCATTTATGAAAGCCAGAACAGCCGCTCGCGTGCCCGGAAATCGCTTGCCTGCCAAGACGAGAATTTTCTTTGAGCGGTTCCATGGATTTTCTATGAGATTTATGAAGCCGAACTCGTCATCCCTGTAAATGTTGTTCGAAATTTCCGAAATTATATCTCTTCGGGTGAGGTCGAATCTCACCGGAAGTACGCGGTTCAGTTTTCTGGTTATCATGTTAACTATCGGACCCCCCACAAGAATCATGTTATTTCTCAGGTCCCTTTCCCTGATTTCTATGTCAAGTCTGTAGTTGGGAGAAATCCTGCCGCTGATAAAGGAGCCGAGGAAAAGGGCAAGGTCTATTGCCGTTGGCGAATCGAGCGCTCTTTCTTTCCACGGACCGTGGGGGTCCGGTGAACCGACAACAAGGGTGAAGTCGATTTTCCCGTTCCTTACGAACGGTTCGAGTGATTTCCTTTTCAGGGGAGGGGAGGATTCGAGTCTTTCCCACGGAATGTTGTCAAGTTTTGCGGCAAAAACCCTCTCCTTGACGCGGTAGAACTTTGCAACTGTACCTTTCCTCTTTTCGCTCCCCACCTCTTCTATGAGTTTGTATTTCCTGAATTTGTTTATGTAATAGTATATTTTCTGCTCGTGTTCGCCCAGTTTTCTCGCGATGTCTATCGGGCATTGGGGGAAAGAGAGAAAACGGAGTATTCGAAAGCCGAGCGGGTTCGAAAAAATTCTAAATACTTCAGGGCTCGAAAAAAGCCGGACAGGGGCTATCTCATTCTTTTCTCCGGATCTTAGGAGATAATATTTTTCCTTCATCATATTATGAATTTTTTTATAATATTTAAATGTTTATTTTAATAAAATTTTTAAACATTTTCGCGATTTCTGCGAATCTTATAAAATGCTCTTCAATAAAACCTTTAAATGCAAAAAAGGATGAACTTCTTATGTGCGGCATAATAGGTTATGTGGGCGCAAGGGAGGCTGCAGATGTGTTGTTTGACGGCCTGAAAAAACTTGAATACAGAGGTTATGACTCGTACGGCTTTGCTACACTTTCCGGAGGGAGGATATGGATAAGGAAGGGGAAGGGGAAGATAAGCGAGGCCGGTTTTGAAAAACTGCCTGGTTCTGTGGGAATCGCCCACACGAGGTGGGCAACGCACGGGAAAGTTTCCAAAGCGAACGCCCATCCGCATGTAGACTGTGAAAAGAGGACGGCAATCATCCATAACGGGATAATAGAGAATTTCGAAACTTTGAGAAAATCTCTTCTTCGCAGGGGTCACAAGTTTCGTTCGGAAACGGACAGTGAGATAATAGCACACCTCATAGAAGAGAACATAGACATGGGATTGCCAGAGGCTGTAAGAAAAACAATGGGCATGCTGAAAGGAAGGTCTGCGGTGCTCGTCATGAGAGATGATTTTGATGGAATAGTGGCGGCGAGAAACGGTTCGCCTCTGATACTCGGTGTCGGGAAGAATGAGTACTTCATAGCCTCTGACATACCTGCCTTTTTGGACAAAACAAAGGACGTTATGTATCTGGACGACGGGGAAATGGTGGTAATCGAGAAGGAAGGAAAGCCGAGGTTTGCGGATATAGCAACCGGTGGGAAAAGGCGAAAGAGGGTTATAAGGATAGAATGGGATGCAAAGCATGCAGAAAAGGGAAAATACAAACATTATATGATAAAGGAGATAATGGAACAGAAAGATATAATAATGCGCGCAATAAACCAGAGCGAGAGAGAGATAAGCAAAGTTGCGAAGGAGATAAACAGGGCATATGGTGTTTTCCTGACAGGGTGCGGGACAGCGGGCAACGTCTGCCACACAGGAGAGTACATATTTTCGTCCATCGCCGGAAAACACGTCAACTACATTGCATCTTCGGAATTCCCCAGCTACAGGGATTTCCTCACGAAAAAAACCCTCCTCATAGCAGTTTCACAGAGCGGGGAAACCGCAGACGTTCTGGAAGCGGTCAGGGCAGCGAAGGAGAAGGGCGTGAGGGTCATATCACTCGTAAACGTAAAAGGTTCATCACTCGACCGCATGTCCGATTTCACCTTTCACATAAATGCCGGCCCAGAGAAGGCGGTCGCCTCGACCAAGGCTACAACCGCCCAGCTGGCGATATTGTATCTGCTGGCATATGCGTGCACGAACAGACTGAATGAAGGAAAGAGGTTGCTTCTCGAAACTGGTTCAAAAATAAACGATATGCTAAATCCGAGGTACGGGGAAAGAATAAGGAAACTGGCCAAAAAAATACACATGAAGGACCACATATACATTATAGGAAGGTCCTTCAACTACCCTGTTGCCAGAGAATCTGCTCTGAAGGTAATGGAGGTCAGTTATATTCATGCCCACGGATTTGCTGGCGGTGAACTCAAACACGGGCCTATCGCCCTGATAGAGGACGGGACGCCATGCATAGTGATCACAGGAGGGGATTCAGAATTTGAAACCATAAACAATGCCATGGAAGTCAAGGCGAGGGGGGGTCTGATAATAGGAGTGGGGCCAAAAAAATACGAAGTTTTCGATTTCTGGCTGAAAACTCCTGATGTGGGAGTGGCCTCGCCCATAGTCAATCTCATTCCTCTTCAACTGCTTGCGTACTACCTTGGCGTGTTCAGAGGATGCGAGGTGGACACACCGAGAAACCTTGCGAAATCCGTCACAGTCAAGTAGATTTAAAAGCAGGTGCGCACAAATTATTAATATGGCAGCGGATATTTTGACAAATCTTGTGACAAGTCTCGGACTGGATTTCGCAAGCCCCATAACCCTCGCGATAAACGTGATACTCTCCACCATAATAGGAGGGCTGGCTCTTCTGCTCATAGTGGAGATAATCGGAAAGAAATTCTCTGAAGAAGTTCATCCGGCGAACGCCTTTCTTGTGGTGCTCATAATAAACCTGATAAACCTGCTCGGTATCTTGGCTCTGGTAACACCTTACATCTCATTTATCCCCTTCCTCCCTGTAATTCTGCCAGTAATAATCTGGGTAGTTCTCATCAAGGCGTTTTTCGGTGAGATGGAAATCCTTCATGCGGTCATCGTGGGTGTTGTGGGCTGGCTGCTGAGCATTTTTGTTGTGCCATACCTTGTGGGCATAGCGAGCGGTTTCATACCGAGTTTCGGATAAATGCAGCTCTGAGATAGGTCGAGCCGAAACCGCTAATCCTTACCCTTAAGAATTTACCCATTATGTTCTTTTTGCTTTCAATAACAACCGGTTTATAAGATTCGTTTCTTCCGATGAACTGGCTGATTCGTTTGCCTTTCTCGGTGACGAGGATTTCGCATTCTTTTGAAACCCATCTCCTGTTGTTCTCGAGTGCGAGTTTCCCCGTGAGTTCGGAGAGTTCCTTTGACCTTCTCTTCACGGCTTTGCCGCCCAGAGGTTTCATGCAGGAGGCCTCTGTTCCCGGGCGCGGACCGAATTTCGAGATGTTCACCACATCCGGCCTGATTCTTTCAATCAGCTTCACCGTTTTCTCAAAATCCTTCTCCGTTTCACCCGGAAATCCGACTATGATATCGGTGGACAGCGTGAGGTCAGGGAAATGGCTCCGGAATGTTTTTACTATTTTCTCGAAATCTTTGACCGTGTAATCCCTCCTCATTTTGTTCAAAATCCTGTCCGAACCTGACTGGACAGGGATGTGCACAAATTTGTAAATTTTCGGACTTTCGAAAGCCCTGATCAATTCGCTCAGAATCCTCTCCGCGTAAGAAGGATTCATCATTCCGACACGCACGCGAAACTTTCCATCGATTTTCACAACACTTTCGAGCAGTTCGGCGAGATTCGTTCCGATATCGAGTCCGTAACACCCGCAATCCTGCGATGTGAGCCATATCTCCTTGCATCCCTCTTTCAGTGCGTTTTCGATTTCATTCGTTATATCCGTTATCTTTCTTGATTTTAATTCGCCCCTCGCAAGTTTTACTATGCAGTATGCACACGCCCCCAAGCAGCCGGAAGCGATTTCGGTTATGTTCACCAAGGGATTTTTTCTTATTCTTTTGCCTCCGTGTTTCTTCTTCCCGGAAAACAGCTCTGCTATATCCTTTGACCTGTGCGAGGAGAGGAAGAAAGCGCCGGGGGCAATGTCCCTGAACATCCCGACATCCGCGGCGCAGCCCGCTATCACGAGTTTGGTGTGCGGATGGTTCCGGAGAAAAAATTTTATTCTTTCCCTTATCTTGTTCTCCGTCGGGGTCTTGACCACGCACGTGTTGATTACTATCACGTCCGCCTTCTCAGGGCTTTCCGCTATTTCGAACCCGTTCGCAACCAGCGATGAAACCATCATCTCAGAATGCGCCTGGTTTGCAGAGCACCCGTAAGTCTCAATGTAAAATTTCATAATGAGAAATGGAGTGGTAGTTTTTTAAATTATCGAAGTCGCGGATGGATAGAATCAGCCCTCCGCTATCACCATCATTATGTTGAGATTCGCACCCTCCTGAAGTATCTTTTCGTTTGCTGTCCATTTCTGGGTTTTCGCTATAACCGTGTCGCACATTTCTCCGTATGTCACCCTTTCGCCCCCGATTGTCCGGTTTTCCGGCTCTACGATTATGCAGTAATCCAAATTGTCTTTTATGACCTTTTCCACCAGAGCCGGTACGATTGTCGCTGAAAGGTTTCTGCAGTCAGTATCGCCGCATCTTCTGTAGGAGGTCATGTAAGCACAAGCGAGGGTGGATGAGATGGTGTCGCAGTAGCCGCCGTATCCCGTATTGCTCCTGAGAACCGAAAGCAGAAGATTGTGGGCGTAAAGGTTGTAGTATTCATCGTATTCCGGCTTTATGGAGGATATCAGCAGAAATATGCCTATGGCCATGAAGATTATGATTATCAGCACAATTGCTATCATGCTTGTCTGACCTTTTATTCCCATACAATCACCCGCTGTACAGACCGACTTTCAGTATACCTATGTCTATCTCGCCTGTAGTTTTCCTGTATATGTTAACCGGTATTTCAAATACGATCGCCTCCCCTTCTCTTTTGCAATAACTCCAGCTCCCGCATGAAGGATAGCTTTCCTCTGTGCATTCGCCTTCGAGATTGATTGAGTTTATTTCGGCGAACCATCCACTCCCGTACAATTTCTGGAGGTCCTCGCACGTCACGGACGTGAGTTTCGAGTCCTCGAGCATGGAGCCTTCCTTAAATGTTTTTTTGTTGAGATAGGGAGAATTGACAAGTGCTCTCAGAAAGAACTCAGCCCTGTCATAGACCACCCTTCTCTGCTCGGACTGCACTGATGTTATCTGCCATCCCGTAAGGAAAAGCGTTACGAGCACTATTATGAGGACTATGAAAAACCCGAGCAGAACGTATTCCATAAGATGAACCTGTCCTTTCATCACCCGCACCCAAGTCTTTCGAGTGTCTTGTACGCCTCAACGGACTCTTCCAAATGCCTGGCAAACTCTCTGGCATT
Organism: uncultured archaeon; assembly: GCA_964612625.1. Taxonomy (GTDB): domain Archaea; phylum Aenigmatarchaeota; class Aenigmatarchaeia; order QMZP01; family QMZT01; genus CAZTCK01. The sequence continues at coordinate 13,753 of CAZTCK010000006.1, forward strand.
ATCCTCTTTCTTTAAATCAGATTCTTCTATCATATCCCTTATGAGACTGAGTGTTGCCGTGAATTTTGAAAGCTCGCTGCCGCATCTTTTTCGTATGTTTGCATCTCCTCTCAAAAGACCCGCCTCCCTGATTCCGATATCGACCGCAACTTTCAGTTCGTCCGTAAACTTCTTTCCTATGTAATCATAGTATTTCCTGCCGCCAAGCAGAAGGGCTACAATATCAAGGTAATTTCTGTAAACGTAATCATTGTACTCGTAGCCATCCTTTATATAAACATGACCCATCCCGTTTTCCATGGGAACCACAAGGAAATCCGCATCCGTGAAATCTTCCGATACCGTTATTATAGTGTAATCCTCATTCCTGAAATAGTCTCCGTTTCCGCATGTGTTGAATTCGATACCGGAAACTCTGGCGTTGGGGAGTATGCTTTCGAGAAATCTGTATCCTTCCCAGCCGAAGAAGAATTCCGAACCGTTGCAGCCCAGCCCGAACCTCACCTTTATGTTCATGTTCTCGGTCGAGGGGAGGAGTTTCGTGATGTTGCCTATAACCGGCCAGACCCTTTCGCCGCCCAGGGGGACAAAAATGATTTTCATTTCAGGAACTGCCTCAACAAAATAGAATTTCCACCATTCCCCGTCAAATTCGTTCCTGTATATCAGAAGTTCTTCGTCCGGAACTATGAGAAGGGGAACCGGTTCCATGTTGAGATTCGAAACTTCCGTCAGTATGGTGGGAGGGGTATATCCTAAGATTTTCAGGTCTTCCCCCTTGAAATCGCTTGCTATTCCCGTAGTGTAAACATCCTCCACCGATTTTTTGAAGTTGACCAGAATAGAGACCTGTCTGCTTGATTCACCTATCTCCGTGTAAGAGCCGGCGAATTTGAGCAGGAAGAATAGTATGAAGGAGGAAATTATAATTCCGAGAATTATCTTGAAGACCTGGAACACGCTTATCATTCTACCGCCTTAAAATTCGGGGGGCATGATTTCGACAAGGGCCCCAGCATTTCGAATGATAACATCGTCCGAGGAGGTCAGGCAGAAGTTAACGTAGGGTTTCAATTTGTCTATCTTGTAGCCGTCGACACCCCCATTAGATTTAATCACAACTACGTTGTATCCATACCTCGATACGAGTTTCGTGGTGAACTCATTAGGGACCCACCCCTCACCCTTGAATTCGGGATGTTTCGGGTCAACGAAGCACACCCTCTCAACACAATGTGGAATGAGCATCCTCAACTCCTGCGAAGCGCCCTCTGAGAGAGCGAGAGTTGACCCCACCGCTTTTTTAAGGTTGGTTATCTGCTGTCCCAATTGAGACTCACAACCCAAAACCATTACCTCGTTTATGTATTTGAACCCGAAGAAGAGGAGAAGGATTATGACGATGGCTGCGAATATTATCCCGAAAACCAAACCTACGTTCATATTAAATAAATGTGAAAGGGGAGATAAATATCTAGGCCTCGATTACAATAGTTACCGGTTGCGGGCTCCCCCAGATGTTGCCTGAATTTATGTCGCATTCGCTTGGGTCACCAGCTTCTGTTGCTGATTCTCCATAACATGCATAGACATCGAACAGATAGTTACCCTGCGGAGCGTCAGAGGGGATGTTCAAGGTTAAATCTCTGGTGGCTGATGATGCCGCATCGATCTTCGTTGCCGTCCCGGGGACGAGAACCCATTTATTGACATCTGAAAGTTCTATATCAGCATCAGTGGACGTGCACTTCATGTTTACTACGTAATACAGAACTCTTCCCTCTTTATCATTATTCCGTATGCCTGCCGCCATTATTAACTTCTTTCCAGGCCCAATCGTGTACCTCGAGGGCCATATCGCGAAGTTTTTATCGGTTGTCCTGAAAACCTTGGATATTTCACTCTGCGCCTGCTGGGTCAGGTCAACGGTTAGCGGCTCGAGTGAGGTGAAAAATCCCCTTAACCAGTATATCGCCAAACTCAGCAGAACCACTGCGAACACAACGGTTATTATGAATCCCAAACTCAGTTGTATGGCCCCTTTTCTGTCCATAATATAATATTCGGGGAACCTCTATAAAAACTTAACCGGACATGATCGGATATGCCGTTTAAAACCAATATAAACTTTTAATGCCAAATTAAATTCATGAACAGAACATATCTGCTCCTGTTGATAGTGGTGATAGTGGGTCTTGTAGCGATATTTGCCCTGAGTTTTCTGACAAGCGAAACCGGACAGAATCTCAGCGGCGCCTGGAGCATGGGTGGCTTTACGTGCAAAGGTTATGACACCTCTGTGTGCGATATAGCGCCAAGAACAAAGAACGAGTGCGAAGCATGCGGAGGCAAATGGGTCCGGGAAGCAAGAGAACGTTGAAAGGCCCGCGGATTTCGTATGAAAGGGCATATTTCAGATTTAGTGAGGTCTCTGGAAACTGACAAAAGAATAGACGTGAAATTTATCGCAGGATTTCTCCTTTTTGTCACAGCAGCCAGAACTACGATTGAAACGCTTGCAGGAGCGGGAGACTTCCTCCTTTTTACACACCCGGAAAATTACGTTTTCGTATTCTCATTTTACGGGTTTTCCCTGATTCTTTACACTTTTTTCATATCAGTATGTTCGGGCAAAAAACCTTCAGAGGTATCGAGGGTTCTCACGCCATTCCTTCTGGTCGCCCTTATCGTTCCGGTTCTCGACTATCTCATTTACGGCTATCCCCTGGGCGGTTACGCGATGTCGAAAATTTCTGATTTTGATCTGTTAAGAATATCCTCGAACAACCCTCCCGGGGAATCGGTTATTCTCTGGCTTATACCAATACTATCCTCGGTTTATGTTTTTCTCAAAAGGGGCTCACTCGTACGCTCTGCTGTTTCGTTTCTCGTCGTTTTCATGGTTCCTGTCTTTTTGGCAAGGGACATAGCGGATTTCCTCGGTCTTGGAGGCGTTCTTTTTTACCTTTACGCTTCCTTCGGGTCTGCCATATTTCTGCTCTTGCTGTTCTACATGAACAACAGCAAAAAGTTCGGTCTCGTTTTCCAGAGGTTCTGGGAAAGGATGAACAGAATTGTTTTGTACATGCTGGTTTTCATTTTCGGGGTTTCAACATCAGGCAGTGTACTTTCCGTTAATCTCTTCGGTGTTTACGTTCTCGTTCTCCTGATGATATCGTTTATCGCCATGTGCCTTGACGACTACTTCGGCCTGGAAACGGACAGGGAAAACAGGAGGGGGAACCTTCTCCTGCATCTTTCGAGGGCGGAAGTCCGTGATATGATATTTGTTTCCCACCTCGTCCTTTTTCCATTCCTCCTCTTCATTTTCAACAGCGCGGGAAACGTGATGTTCGTGTACTACATGGTCTCTCTCCTTTCGCTTTCGTTCGTATACAGCTACGGGAACGTGCTGAAACGTCTCTTTCCGCTCAACTACATCGCTGATGCCCTCTCATATTCTTTCGTGTTCATGTCCGGAAGGTCCCTGAATATAGTTCAGGGAAGTATGGAATTCACGTACTTTGCTCTTTCTTTTCTGATTTTCCTGCTCCTCGTTCCCATGAAAGACTTCGGAGATTATGCGGGCGACAAGAAAACCGGCATAAGAAATCTGTATACGATTCTTGGTTTCGAGAGAGCCTTTATGGTTTCAAAGATATTCCTTGCCACTGCATTTATCATTTTCAGTGCATGTCTTGTTTATGTGATGCCCGTGAAAGGCCTCGTGAATATTCTCGTGTTTTACGTCATACCCTCTGTGACGATAATTCCTCTCATAATATTCAGGTTCAGGAAAACGAAAGATTTCGAAACGAGTCTCTGGCTGGTTGATATTCTCCTGCTGGCCTATCTTGCTCCGTTTATTCTGTTCTGACTATCCCGGATAACCCATGGCTATTATTTCCCTGTACAGGCCGTAATTTCCCAGAACGAATGTTTCAAGCAAGCCCGCACATATGAGAATGTTGACCGCGATCAGAAAAAGCGCGATGTTGTAGTACAAAAATGTTCTGAATTTTCCTGACCCGAAACCTTCTTTTCTGAAACCTTTCGTTATCATTCCGCCGGAGATAGAACCCAGAACATACGAAAGAAGTTCCAGAAATCCGTGCGGACCCACCATGAGGATTATGACCACGAACAGAAACACCGGATTGGAGCCCATCGCCACTGATGCGTTTCTTGCAAGCACACCGAAAATCGTTCCCCACACCGAGAGGTTCCAGGTTATCATGAATATCCCTCCGTCCTCTGTCAGAAGGGAAATCATGAAGCACGCAAGCAGAACCAAGAAATTGTTTAGGAAGATGGACCAGAAAAGAGTTATAGAAAACTCAACGGCGCTTCCGTGCACCCCCCTCACGGCAAGTTGTGTTTCAAACAGTCTGTTCACCTGAAAGGAGGGGAGAACTATCGCGGCTGTGGAGTAAACGAGAAAGATTCCGAGGGAAAGGAAGAGATATGCCTTCACGAAGTCCCTGTTCTGGTAAAAGAGTTTACGGAATGAAAATTTTCTTTCCTCCCTGAGCGATTCCCCCTTAAGCCTGAATATCTTTCTCAGTTCCGGAAGGAGCATAATCGAAGTGAAAGCAACCGCCACCAGGGAGGGGTCCCTGGGAAAAACAAGGGCGGATATCACTATCGAAACAACAGAGTAAGCCCACCCCATGAAGAATGCATATTCTGCTCTTTTTTCAGGCCAAGTTTTTGGCAACATTTCAGAAAGGAACATATAATTTTATTTATTCCAGTTTAATATAAGTCATGGCAAAAACCCAAAAAGTTCCGAAACACATTAAAATAATTGTGGACCACAGGGAAACAAAAAATCACGTTTTTCGGAATCTTCAGGATCTTGATGTCTCCCTTCTCTGCAAACAGCTCAAAATCGGGGACTACATCTGCTCTGACCGCGTAGCGCTGGAGAGAAAAACTATTCCGGATTTCATCCAGTCCGTAATAGACGGGAGGATATTCAAGCAGGTTCGCGAAATTTCTGAATGTTTTGAGAGACCGGTTCTCATTATAGAGGGAAATCCTGACCTTTTGTTCTTCGAGAGGAATATTCACCCAAACACCATCAGAGGGGCGCTGGCTTCGCTTGCGGTAGACCATAAAATTCCCATACTGTGGTCGAGGAATTCAAACGAGACTGCCCATCAAATTTACTGGATTGCGCAGAGGGAACAGATTCAAGAAAAGAGAAGCGTTGCAGTGCGCTGTTTCAAGAAAGCAAAAACTATCAGCGAGCAGCAGGAGTTTCTCATAGCCGGGCTTCCTTACGTCAACACGAAACTCAGCAGAAATCTTCTGAAGAAATTCAAAACACCCAAACGCGTTTTTACAGCAAAGCCGGATAAACTCATGAAGGTTGAAGGTATAGGAAAGGGAAAGGCGAGAAGAATATGGGAAGTACTGAACAGGACGTATGGTGATTAGCCGTTTCTCACGGACGATTTTACGAAGTTGAAGAATATGGGATTTGGCTTTAAAACACGTGTGGTGAATTCCGGGTGGAACTGGGACGCCATAAAGAACGGATGACCGGGAAGTTCGAGTATCTGCATAATTTTGCCTGACTTATCGTGTCCTGAAAACACAAGCCCTTTACTTTCGATGATTTCTTTATATTTCGGGTTGAATTCCCAGCGGTGGCGAAATCTTTCCCTTATCTTGAGTGAACCGTAAATTTTGTGCGCCTTCGTCCCCCTCTTTATTATAACATCATGCCCTCCGAGACGCATAGTTCCTCCTTTCTTGTAAACCTTCCTCTGCTCGGGGAGCAAGTCTATTACGGGGTGCGGGGTATTCGGGTCTATTTCAGTCGAATTCGCTTTTTTGAGACCGCATACGTTTCGGGCAAATTCGATAGTTGCGAGCTGGAAGCCGTAGCACAAACCGAGGAACGGGATTTTTTTCTCTCTCGCGTATTTTATGCATGCCATCTTCCCCTCGGTTCCCCTCGGACCAAAACCACCTGGTACGAGTATCCCGTCCGCCCCTTTCAGGGCCTTTTCAACTGATATCTTTCCTTTCTCTATGTCAGTCGTCTCTATCCATTTTAATCTGAGTTTCACACCCAGCTTCCCGCACGAGGACTTCAGGGATTCTATTATCGAAACGTACGAATCGTGAAGTTCTGTGTACTTCCCTGTTATCGCGATGTTCACGTTCTTTTTTGCAGAACGCATATTTTCCACAAGTCGCTTCCAATCTTTCACATCCCTCTTTTTGGGAGAAAGGCCAAGTTTTTTCAGAACCTCTCCCGTTAACCCCTGCTCCTCAAGTATAAGCGGCACCCTGTATATATTATCAAGGTCGGGTCCGGATATGACATATTCCTCAGGTATGCCGCAGAAGAGGGAAATCTTTGATTTTATCTTCGGTTTCAGAAATTTGGGGGACCGGCAAAACAGAAAGTCGGGCTGTATTCCGATCTCCCTCAGTTTCTGGACGCTCTGCTGTGTCGGCTTTGTTTTCTGTTCCCCCACTACCGCTATAATGGGAACGAGCGTGCAATGCACGAACAAAACGTCTTCTTTCAGTGAGAATTGCCTGCATGCTTCGAGAAAAACAAGGTTTTCGATATCACCTACCGTGCCGCCTATCTCTATCAGCACTATCTCCGCTCCGTAGTCCTTCGCCACCTTCTCAAACCATCTCTGTATCTCATCAGTTATGTGTGGTATAATCTGAACCGTTTTCCCAAGATACTTGCCCTCCCTCTCCTTTTCAATAACCTTCTGGTAGATTTTGCCTGTGGTTATGTTGTTTTCGCTCCTCAGGTTTATATCCAGGAAGCGTTCGTACGTCCCCAGATCCATATCAACTTCGCTCCCGTCATCCAGAACGAAAACCTCTCCGTGTTCGATGGGATTCATCGTCCCTGCATCGACATTAACGTAAGGGTCTATCTTTATGGGGACCACCCTGAACCCCCTCGACTGGAGAAGTTTCCCGAGAGAAGCAGTGAATATCCCCTTACCAAGACCAGAAAGAACTCCGCCTGTTACCACGATATACTTCGTCTTTCTCGGCATAATAATTTATCAAGAGACGGATTTAAAAAAGTTTTATTTCAGGAAATGAATTTTAAATATGAAAATATTCGTCGTCGATAACGGGGGGCAGTGGACACACAGGGAGTGGAGGGTGCTGAGGGATATAGGAGTGGAAACGAAGATTATACCCAACACATTCCCTCTTGAGAAACTGAACGAAGAGGGTGTGAACGGCCTCGTTCTCTCAGGCGGTGCCGCCAGGATAGCGTGGGAGTCCGTTAAACTCGGGAGAATAGGAGAATATCTGGACAGGGCGAAGTTTCCCGTTCTTGGGATATGCGTGGGCCATCAGTTCCTCGCGCTTCATTTCGGGGGGAAGGCAGGACCTGCCGAAATCCCGGAATTCGGGAAGACAGAAATTGAGGTGATAAGGGATTCTCCTCTCTTCGAAGGGCTTCCGAAGAAATTCGTGGTCTGGGAATCGCATAACGATGAGGTGAAAACGGTCCCGGAAGAATTCGAGGTGTTCGCCTCATCCGAGAACTGCAGGGTTCAGGCGATGCAGCACAAATTGAAACCATTCTTCGGGATTCAGTTTCATCCCGAGGTGGAACAAACAGAATTCGGGGAAGATATCTTCAGGAACTTCGTGAAGATATGTGAAAAATACGGAGGCGGAAAGGATGTTTGATCCTGAAAAATTCGTCAGGGAAGAGGTGGAAAAACTCAGGGAGAGACTGAAGGGCAAGGCGATAATAGCGTGTTCAGGGGGTGTGGACTCGAGCGTTGCTGCGGTTCTGGCGAAGAAAGCAATAGGTGACAATCTGATAGCGGTATTCGTGGACACGGGTCTTTTAAGGAAGGGCGAGCCGGAACGTGTGAAGAAATCGCTCGAAAAACTCGGATTAAACCTGAAGTTTGTGGATGCGAAGGATGAGTTTCTTTCCGCACTCAAAGGCGTGACAGACCCGGAAGAAAAAAGGAAGGTAATAGGGGAGAAATTCATAAGGATATTTGAGCGTGTCGCAAAACAGGAAGGGGCGAAATACCTCATACAGGGAACTATCGCTCCTGACTGGATAGAGAGCGGAGGGGGTTTAAGGGACAGGATAAAATCCCATCACAATGTCGGAGGGCTGCCTGAGGATTTCGACCTTGAAATAGTTGAACCGTTAAGGGACATATACAAGGATGAGGTAAGAAAGGTAGCGAAACTTTTTGGGATAGAGGCGAAGGAACGCCAGCCGTTCCCCGGACCCGGACTCGCTGTTCGTATAATAGGGGAAATCACAAA
>CAZTCK010000007.1:0-21166 GCA_964612625.1 uncultured archaeon
CTTTAGTTCCGCTGAACAGATTAGAGAGCATCCGCTCCAGCGAATCCTTCGAGAAGGGGTAGAACATTCCTGAAACAACCGCTCTCCTTATCATGCTTGTTTATTCCCTTCCTGATTAAAAAATTTATTAAACCCGAAATGAAGATAATGACATGAGAGTTCCAACCGGAATTCCGGGTCTTGATGAACTCATGGAGGGAGGGTTTGAAGAGGGCAGCGTAAATCTCATAACCGGCAAGACCGGAACGGGCAAATCAATATTTTCTGCACAGTTTCTTTACAACGGGGCGAGAAAATACAGGGACAGGGGACTTTACATAACAACAGGAGAAACTATAAAAAACATAAAAAGGCAGTCCAAAAAATTCGGCTGGGACTTTGACAGCCTGGAGAAAGACGGATATCTCAGGATCATAGAGGTGGAACCGTACGACATAGAGAAACTCATGGAAAACATATCCGTGAGCAAGGATCTCATGAGTTCAAAGAGGATAGTAATAGATTCGATAAGCATGTTCGAACTTTATATGCAGGACCCGTACAAGATCAGAAAAAATCTGTTTTCCATGCTCCAGAAGTTCAGAGACATGGGTAAGACCGTTCTGGTAGTTGCAGAGGTTCTGGAAGAGAGCAAAAACCTCTCAAGGTCTGGTGTTATAGAATTCATGGTAGACAGCGTGATACTTCTCCAGTATCTGGGAATAGCAAAACACAAGCGCTCGCTCATGATAAGGAAGATGAGGATGACAAATCATTCAACCGATATACACCCCTTTGAGATAGGCCCGAAAGGAATCGAGATGAGGAGAATCTGATTCCGTGAAATGAGAAAGAAATAACCTCTCCCAAAAAAATTATATTGACCGGCAGAATGCTAAAATGGCATAATGGTCAGTATCCTCCTCTCTTCTGTGTCATCACTTCTATGGTAAATCTAATCATATATACGAAATTTTGAGCTGTTTCCTTATGTGTTTCAGCGGCTCCAAGAAGTAGAAATCGAAATCGCATGTGAGATGGCTCCTCACCTTGTAACTCTTCTTGAAAATTCTTACCCTGAATTGCACTGTTTTCCCCTTTTCGAGCTCGTTCACGTTTATCCTCGTTCCCGTTTCCTTTGAATAGAAAGACGTATATATGATGTAATTCTCGTCCTCGAATCTGTTTTCGTGACCGAATTCCGGATAACCTTCAACCAATTCAACCCTCTCGGCATTTATGCTGTCTATGACCTTTCCCGTCGCCGAATCCGTACAATTATAAGTGGCCCGTATATTTACCAGTTTTCTGTCAGCTGCCGTTATGTTAATGTAAAAGTCGGGCTTTTTGTCCGTTTCATTGCTTCCCGTATGTATAAACACGAACACGTCATCCTCCATGTAGTCCGGACCCCCGTACATATGTTCGAAATCTGTCATATCGATAACAACGCAATCTTCAGGGCATTCGTTGGCGATATCCTCGCTCTCCTCGCATTCGCCGTTTCCGCAGCATGGCTTTATCTCATCGTGTTTGCATTCGAAATTCGTTTCCAGAGAGCAGTAGTCTTTCGTACACGGATTGGAATCGTCACACGATTCGGGGCATTCTTTCTCGTCTATATCACACACTCCGTTGTTGTCGTTGTCAAAGCAGCATCTTCCGTCTATCAACTTCTCCGGTTCAATGCATTTCGGACCGGGCGTCTCCTCTTCAATGGTTATACACCCTGCGACGAGAATGACCGAAATCAGAATGAAGACTATGACGTATTTTTTCATAGTTTAAAATTGGCCTCCCTGCTATAAAAATTTACATTCTTTCGGGCACTTCTAAACCGATAAGGTTCATGGCGTTCTTCAAAACGATTGAAACAGCCTTAACCAAGGCGAGCCGTGCAGGGCGTATATCTTCTCTTGCTTTCAGGACAGGAAGAAGCTGATAGAATTCATTGAACTTTGTGGAAAGCTCATAACAGAAATTCGCTACGTAGTGCGGTCGCATATCCTCCCCCGCTTTCTTTACGACGTCCGGGAACTCGCATATCATCTGGATAATATGCCTTTCATGCGGCTCTTTTAGAAGGGACACGTCGAATTCATTGTGGAATTTCGCTTTTCTCAGAATTGAGCATGCACGTGCGTATGTGTACTGAAGGTAGGGGGCAGCATCACCTTCGAAGTCCAAGGCGCGCTCCCAGTCGAAAATTATGGTTTTCGAAGGCGAGGTCTTTATCATATCGTATTTCAACGAGGAGAGCGCGATTTTTTTCGCAATTCTTTCTATTTCGTCTTTCTTCATTTTTGGATTTCTCTTTTTTGTTTCTTTTACAGCGCGCTTTACGAGTTCGCTGAGGACATCTTCGTATAGTATAACGTCCCCCTCTCTTGACTTCATCTTGCCTGTGGGGAGGTTGACAAGTTCGTAGCACAAATGATAGCTTTTCCCGGCTAAAGGCGAGCCCGCCAGTTCAAATGTCTTGAACAACTGCTGGAAATAAAGTTTCTGTTCTGAACCAACAACGTGGATCGATTTATCAATTTCGTATTCCTTTGCTTTAAGTTCGGCGAGACCTAGATCTTTCGCTGAGTATAAAGGCGTGCCGTCGGATTTTAAGAGGAGGAAAACCCCGAGGTTGTATTTCTTCAAATCAACCAGTATCGCCCCCTCGCTCTCCTTCGCAATTCCTTTCTTAAGGAGGGTTTTAGAAATCTCCCTCCCGAGTTTCTCAACCTCACTTTCGAAATAAAAGCGGTCGAATTTTATTCCAAAGCTCCTGTAAATCTTATCGAAATAATCCAGACTCCATTTTCTTGTCTTCTTCCAGATTTTCGTCAGCTTGGGGTCTCCTGCATATATCTTCCTGTTTATCTCATCCACTTCCTTCGCGTAACTTTCGTTTTCTTTCAGTTTTCTGCTTGCCTCGGCGTAAACCTTCCCCAACCACCTTCCCTTCTCCTCATTCTTCGGCGGGATGCCTTTGTGAATCTTCAGGAAACCCCATATGCACTTCGCTACATGCGGCCCTATATCTCCCTGATAGTTCGCACGTATCACCCTGTAGCCCGAGAATTCGAGTATGCGCGATAACGATTCACCCAAACACGCAGTTCGTATGTGACCTATGTGAACCGCTTTATGTGTGTTGAAGTGGCAGTATTCAACCATTATATTTTCCTTCTTCCGTTTGCCCCTTCCGAATTTTTCATTTTCTTTAAGAACGCTTTCAATGATTTTCTGTCCGATCCTGTCCCAGTTCGCGAAGAAGTTCAGATAACCGCCCACCGCTTCGCTTCTGCCTATGAGCGAGCGCGAGGACTTCGCTTTTTCAATCTTTTCATGAAGTTCTTCTGCTATCTCCACGGGTGGCTTCTTCCATTTCTTCGACAGCGTGAAGCAGGGGAAGGCGAGGTCCCCAAACTCGGGTTTGGGTGGTTTCTCGAGTGTGACTTCGTTCTTCTTGACCTTCGCCGCTTTCGCTATCCTCTCCTTTACCTCCTCCCTGAACTTTTCAAAGGGGTTCATAATAATTAGTTTGGATTTCCACCTTAATTAAACTGTGATTTCCCTAAAACTTCCAGCATTTTAATTCTTCGTCACTTGTTCTTGTCACATTTCACCGGTTATCAGTTTCCCCGCCTCCTTCGCGGTACGTATCGAATCTTTCAAGATCATTTGGTTTCATCCTCGATCCACCCTGTAAATTCCTTCGAACCGCCCACTATGGGTAAAGCAATTATCTCCGGGTTTTCATACTGATGTTCCTGTTTCACTTTCTTTATCAGTTCCTTTAGAAGCTTTTTCTTCGTCTTCACCAGAAGAAGAACCTCATCCGCTTTGTGAATTTTCCCCGCCCACCAGAAGTATGACCTCGCCTGAGGGAGGATATTCACGCATGCCGCCAATCTTTCTTTTAACAGCATGTCTGCTATCCTTTTTCCATCGCTTGCGTCCGGACAGGTTATTAAAACAACGAGATACATATTTTAACCTATCACAGTCCCCACGAATTTTTTCCCCTCTATAGCGTTGCGCATGTTTTTGAGGTCTCTCCCGTCCAGAACAATTGTTTTTATCTTGATATGTTCCAGGAGTCTCGCAGCGACCGGGTCCATGATGGTCAAAGGACCTGCCTTGTGCCTTCTCACCTTAACCATCTCATGAAGTTCCTTTGCACTTATCCTTTCGATAAGTCTGGCGTTTCTGTGTTTCTTCGGGTCTTTGTCGTAAATCCCCTTTACGTTCGTTCCTATTATTATCAGGTCTGCACCGAAAAAATCTGCGGCCGCCACACTAACCGCATCTGTTGTTTGTCTCGCGACGGTCCCGCCCATTACCACGATTTTCCCGGATTCTATTCCGTGTCTGAGGTCTTCCTTGTTCTTAACGAGTCTGCTGTATGCATGTTTTCCCAGGGCAGCTATCAGCACCATCGCGTTCATTCTTGTTCCCAGTATGCCTATGAAATCCAGCAGGTCTTCCGGGGGCTTGAACGTCCTCGTTGCTTTTATATAGGATTTCGCCACGCTCCCGCCACCAGTGACTATGATTATCTTGTGCCCTTTCTTTTTCAGCTCAAGAACGAACTTCGAAAATTTCTCGATGTATCCGATGTCCGGGATTCCATCAGGACAGAGAATTGAACCGCCAATGTCAAAGACCAGTCGCATACCAACACGTTGTATAATACGTATTCTGGTTTATTAATCTTTTTATCCGGCCGGTGAACATGCTGCATTGCGATCCTGCGAAAGTTTTCTTAAATATGAAGACTATATAATTTAGTGGTGATGATATGTATTTCGAATCTCCTGATTTTGAGATAGAACTCGAAGATGTTGAGGTCAAAAAGGTCAGGAAGTTCGACCGTGTGTTTCGCGTGGGATTCGGGGGAAGTATAGACCAGAAGCCCGCGATAGCCAACGGAGTTATTTACTTCGGCGCGCTCGATTATTACGTGTATGCGGTAGATTGCAAAACTGGGAAGGAGGTGTGGAAGTTCAAAACCAACGGCCCGATAATGGAGTCTTCGCCTGTCATAATCAACAACGTTCTCTACATTGGGTCCTTTGACTCAAACCTTTACGCTATAGATGCAATAAATGGGAAAGAAATATGGCGTTTTAGGACTGGCGGTGAAATTTTAGGCTGCCCCGCAGTGGATGGAGAGTACGTTTATTTCGGTTCGAGGGACCATTTCGTCTACTGCATAAGGAGGGATGACGCCTCACTTGTCTGGAAATTCAGAACGGGTGACTGGGTCGCTTCCACGCCGCTGATTTATGAAGGCAAGGTTTTCATAGGATCATTTGACGGGAATCTTTACTGTCTGGATGCGAGAACCGGGAAAGAAATATGGCGTTTCAAAACAGGGGGAGAAATTTACAACGTTTACTCGGGAGAAGTTTACAAGGGTATGGTTTTCGTCCCGTCTTTTGATAACTTCCTGTACGCTGTGGATGCAAAAACAGGCGAAGAGACATGGAGGTTCCGTGCAGGAAAATACGGAATAGCGGCCGCTCCGTATATACATGATGACGTCCTCTATCAACATTCCAGAGAAGGGATTCTTTTCGCCTTAACACCGGAAGGGAAGGAAATTTGGAGGTTTCGGACAGGGGAGGTTGTCGCACTGCCGAACGTACATAAAGGGAGAATATACGTTGGTTCAGGGGATACGAACTTCTACTGCCTGTCGCTCGATGGCAAAGAAATATGGAGATTCCGAACGGGTGGTGACGTCTTCTGGTGGCCCGTGATATGGGAAGACCGGATCTTTTTCACATCCTGGGATTGTCATTTGTACTGCGTGGGCCTTGATGGAAAAGAAATCTGGAGATTTTCCACCTCGACGTTAACACCTTCAAAATTCCCGCCTGCATTCGAAGGGTGGGAGGTCGAAATTAAAAAGGAATTCGAGGAAGAAACAGAGACTGAGAAAAAATACGGGGTTGATATCTCGAAGAGCGAATCTATGGAAAGCGAGTATTCCGTGAAGAGCGAATATGCATTCAAATCAGAATACAAACAAGAAAGCGAATACAGATGAGCTACTTCCTGAGGCCTCTTATCTTCTTACCCGCAGATGTCAGACCCCGAAAAACCCTGCCTTTGTGTTGTTTTTCGCTTATCCAGTTCCTCTCTTTGTCCTTCATAACATTCGGGTTGTTCGGGTCGACGAGTATGACTTCAAACCATTCATACTGACCGTCTTCGCCAACGTAATACGAATTCAGCACCTCGAGGTTCGGGAATTTTCTCGCGACCTTCTCCTCTCCTATCAGCTGATTGGATTTGCCCGCAGGGAAGAACCTTCCCATCTTCTTCGGAACTCTTCCTCCCTTGAACTTCGGCCTCTTTCTCTTCCCTTTCCTCACCCGCACGCGAGCCACGACAAAGCCCTGCTTCGCTTTGTAGCCGAGTGCCCTTGCCCTGTCGGGTCTTGTGGGCTTCTCGACCCTCGTAACGCTGTGTTCTTTTCTCCATTCGGCAAGCCTTCTCTTCCACATCTCGCTTGTGGTTTTGTCCTTCCAAAGATCGCCTATGTTTTCGATCATCCTATCACGAATGTAAGATATTTAAGCATAAAAGATATAAAAAGTTATAAAGGTTATATATCCGATTTGAGTTCAAGGGGTGTGACACATGCACGCAGCGGTTAAAATTGTAATAGGCCTGGTCTTGATACTCGTCGGTCTCGGTCTGTTTGTTGATTCAGTATACCCGATAAGCGGTGTCAAGGGGACGCTCGGAATTGACTGGCTGTCAAATTTCATAATAGTGGTTACCGGCACGATACCCATATTTCTGATACTTCTGGGACTTTTCATAGTGTGGCTCGAGGCTGACGAACTGAAGACTGCGAAGGAATTCGAGGAGCCAAAGGAAGAGAAAAAGAAGTAAGTAAACAAACGGACCCGCTTTACAGGGTAACGTCTATACCTTTTTTTCCGGTTTTTTCTTTTCCATGCGTTTAAGAATTTCTTTAAGCTTTTTGTCTATCTCTTCGCTGTGCTCGATTTCCAGGGACTTTTTGTAATTCTTTATCGCCAACTCATAATTTTTCATTTTTTCTGCAGCCCTGCCCATCACATTATAGCACCACTGCACGATGTACAGGGAATCTGTCTTCATAAAATGTTTAACTGCTTTCATGCCGAAATTCAGGGCGTTGTTGCAGTCACCAAAAATGAGAGAGTAATCAGCAGCGCACTTGTATGACCATCCCGTCCTGAAATCGTCCCCGAGTTTTGAAGCGCAGTTTGCGGCTTCCATGCAGAAATCAACAGCCCTTTTGTCTCCGATGGATTTCGCTGTTCTCGCAGCATTCTGATAGAGGGCAACGGCCCTCACGTAATTTTCCCTGTTTTTTTCTCTCTCAGCCCTTTTCACAAATTTCTCTATCTCCTTCTCTGCCCTTTTCCTTTCTTTCTCTTCTCGTCTCTTCTCGCTGAACATGTTCACGTTCCCAGTTTTTTCCCCCACTCCTCATACCTTTTAATGGTCTTTTCATCTACTGTTTTCTTGACCTTCGAGAACGCGTAATCGAAATCCTCTTCCGTCAGCGAACGATAATTCATGTCATATCTCTCTATCTGGGCCGGCGTCAGCTCCTCGAGTTTTGGATTTTGCTCGCGTATCATATACATCACAGCTTCCCTGCACACGCTGGCGATGTCCCTCCCCGAATACCCCTCACTTC
This sequence comes from uncultured archaeon, assembly GCA_964612625.1. GTDB lineage: Archaea > Aenigmatarchaeota > Aenigmatarchaeia > QMZP01 > QMZT01 > CAZTCK01. The sequence continues at coordinate 7,682 of CAZTCK010000007.1, forward strand.
TTTCAGCGAGGGAATTTACCGTTACCCCGTCGAGCGTGACCCCTTTCAAATGGATTTCAAAAATCTGCTTTCTCGCATCAAGGTCGGGCAACGGGACGTATATCCTTCTCTGGAATCTTGAAATCATTGCGTCATCGAGGTCCCACGGTTTGTTTGTGGCTGCTATGAGTATGACCTTCTCATCCGGTTTCGTAGAAAAGCCCTCAATCTCCATAAGCAGTTGCGATACCACGCGTCTGGTCGATTCCTGAATCCCTGAATCCCTGCTTATCATTATGGAGTCAAACTCATCCATGAATATGATCGAGGGCTGTTCTCTTCTCGCTTTCTCAAAGAGCATGCTCACTATTTTTGAGGATTCCCCGAAATATTTCGAGAGTAGAGTTGACGTACGGGCTTCGAAAAAATTCGCCTGGAGTGTGTTGCTTGCCGCCTTCGCAAGGAGCGTTTTCCCTGTCCCGGGCGGGCCGTAAAGGAGGATCGTTCTCGGCGCTTCCACGAAATCCGGCTTTTTGTGTATCATTGGCAAAATTATCGCTTCTTTCACCTCGCGTTTCACCTCTTCGAGCCCCCCGATATCCTCCCATTTCACAGTCGGTTTCTCCGAAATTATCATGCTCTCTATCGCTTCGGGGGATTTCGCCCGTGTATAGGGTGTGGTCGAACGGATGGTGTTGCTCATGGCTTCGTACTGGGAAGCCGAGCTGAAAAATGATTCCGCATATTCTCTCGGAGCAACATAAGCAAGTCTCCTGTAAATGGAAGCGGCCCTCTGGTAATGAACAACCGCCTGTTTGGATTTCCCTTCGGATTCTAATCTCTTGGCTGTATCAATTTCGTGCTGTAACTGCTGCTTCAGAAGGGATTCTCTCAGTTCTCCCATGAAGACACCATGTATTAAAATTGAAACTAAAGTTTAAATTTAGCATGCACGAACGAGAACCATTTGCTCTTATTCTGTTTCCTTGCATTCCTCGGTTATCTGTTTTGCCTTTTCCCCGGCCATTTTAAGGGCGGTTTCCTCGTCAACCCTCTCCAGGTCGTTTATAGCCTCCATGAGTTCCTGGGACTCTTCGTCAACAAGAGTTTCCTCTCTTCCGAAAACGCTTTCAAGCTTTTCCTTGACCTTGTCCAATCTCCCTTCTTCCAGCGCTTCCTTCACGTCTTCGTCCGTCAACACCCGGCTCAGCTTGTCCATGTCGCAGTTGAGTATGTCCTTGGTGATTTCGGATTCCTTCTCTGTTTTCTCCCTTTCCCTCATCGCCTGCACCAGCATCAGCAGCTGGAGTTCGCGAAGGAGATGTGATGCCTCCATCTGTTTCGTCCGAGATTCGAGCCTTAATGCTTTTATCTTCTGGATGTTGAGCATCTTCAGGGTTGTGGGCTGACCCTTTGCTTCCAGCATCAACTTCTGAATCTTCTCCGCTATGCCCCTCAGGTCGTCGGATATTCTCTCTATCTCTTTCTCTATTCTTACCCTCTCCTTCAGAAGGTCGTCCTCTTTTATTGAAAATATATCCTTTCCGAATCTCGACAGGATGAATCTCTTGAGATTCATAACCTCACCACTCACTTGATATTTATTTTCACCGGATTTAAATATTAAAAGTATGAAAACAGGATTTCTGTTGTCCCTGGATGCCATAGCAGCGATAACTTTATTGCTCATGGTCTCTCTTTTTCTTGGAGGTCTCTCGTTTACTCACGCGTCACCGGAACTTCGCTACCAGAGGTATTACTATGCGGGTAAAGACCTCGCTAATGTAATAGAACAAACAGAGATTTCCGCGGTTTCGGACATTGTTAACCTGAGCAGATACGGATTGGCAGAGGATGACATGAACAGGACTATTCTTGATGTCATAGGTTCTTTCTGGGCCGAGGGGAACAAAAGTTACGCGGAAAATCTGACCGAGGAAATTTTCGGAAAAATCCTGAACAGAACAGGTTTTGGTTATGAAATTCTCTTTAACGGAGACACCATTTACAAGAGCGGGAACGAAACGGATTTCCTCGCAAGGTTATCAACCATAGTTTCGGGCTACGAGAAAACGAAACCTGTGAATGGGTATCTGGCAAAGGTTTACCCCACCAAGGTGAGCAAGACTTTCTCACACTTTTCCTATTTCGGGGGATATGTTGGGGACGGGAATATAACGAAGGTCATACGACTTCCTGTGGATGCGAACGTAACGAACGTTTACATGGAGATGAACGTGGGCGGGAATTTCACCCTTTACGTGAATGGGAATTTTTCCGGCAACTACGTGAAAAGGAAGGGCAACTTCTCCGCGGACAACTGGACTGTGTGCTCTTCTGAAACGAATCCGTCTTATTGTTCCTATTTCATGCCGGGTGAAAACAGGGTCGAAATGAACTTCACCGGAGGCGAGAGTTATATAGGAGGGGGCTATCTGAAGATCACGTATGAAACGTCCGAACTTTCAGAAGATGAGTATTCCTACAGCGGGAATGTAACTAACAGGAAATACTTTTTCCCCGGAATAAATGGCATAATCAATCTCTACTCTTCGTTTTACGTTCCCGGAACACTCCGGAACATATCTGTCAGATTACACTATAAAAACAATCTTAGCCTGAACAATGTCGGGATACCCGTATATTTTGTAATGGGGGCAAACGAGATATTCAGGAGCAATGAAACGGGCGAACATGTTATCGATATCCCTGAAGCCAACATATCCGAAATTTTCGGGGGGAAATCAAATCTTATCGATGTTCTGAGCAACGCCACGATACCCATAAGATTTGGGACAGAGACATTCGCTTTTGTGAGCGGAGAAGGACGAAGCGACTCTGTCCTGATAACAGATGTTTCCGGAAGCATGTCAACATGCGATGTGGATTCAACAGACGGGCCCTGCGACTGCAATTCGCCTCCCCCGTGCCAGAGGGACAGGATAGAGGTGGCGAAGGAGGTGGACAAGGAATTCGTAGCTTCAATTCTGAACTACACCGGCAACAGGGCAGGTCTCGTCAGCTACACGACTGCTGTTGACGAAACCCATCCACTGAGTAATGATTCTTCTTCACTCAATTCTCAGATAGATGGTTATTATCCGCAGGATTATACGTGTATTTCATGCGGAATAGCGAGCGCGGTGAACATGTTGCACACGTCAGGCGTGGTCGAAACCCTCATACCTTCGAATTCTCTTTGGCTCTACAACACATCATTCCCTTCAACTGAACTGCCGGATATAAACGGAACTTCGTGGACTGAATACAATTACACAGACTCCGGGTGGAATGAGGGTCAGGCGATACTTGGTTTTGAAAATAACCCGTATTCTCCGAATGTGGATACGGATATCGGAAATAACGGCGGAAACTATTATTTCAGGAAACATTTCAACGTGAGCGACCCGGACAGGATAGATTTTGGTGAACTTTACGTCCTCTCAGATGACAATGCGGAGGTTTATTTAAATGGACATCTTGTATCGGACGACACAGAAGAACACCAGGCGAAGTACTGGAACGAGGGCGAGGTCGTTTTTTACGATGATTTCGAGAGCTATTACGCGAGCGGGGCGAACAGACTCTATTACGATGAGATAAACCGCTCACCGGGCTACTGGATAGTGGACGGAACGCCGTCTGCTGACAAGGAAGTGTTCCTCATGGCGGATTATTCAGGTTATCCTGCACACAGCGGGACTGATGTTCTGGTTTTCAGGGACATGGATTCGTATGGTTACGCGGAGACATATCTTAACCTTTCCGGGAAATCCAACCTTGTGCTTTCGTACTGGTGGAGGATGGGAAACAATCCGGTGGAAACGAACGAATATTCAGATGTGTGGATATGGGACGGCAGCTGGAAAAGGGTGAAGAGGTATTCGTCCAATCACAACTACAACGAATACAATTACGAGGAAATAGACCTTTCGGATTACAACATGGCGGAGAATTTCATCATAAGGTTTGGTTCGAGATCGAGTTTTGACGGGGAAAGGTTTTACGTGGATGATGTAAGGGTCAGGGAGAAAATAATCGTAAACTCCTCGCTCTTCCGCAAGGGGGATAATGTAATTGCGGTGAAGCTCCGAAATGATGATGGCGAATCAGCGAAATTCGACCTCGAATTAAACGTAACCATGAGGAGATATAAGGCAATACTGGTCATGAGCGATGGTTACGCGAATCGTTGCGTACCTGGATACTACTGTCCTTCAGGGATAGACGCAAGCGGCCAGTCCGTTGAAAAAGCGTGTGAGGCAAGGGATAATTACAGTATAGCGGTGTATTCCGTTGCCTTTGGTTCGGGAGCGGATACGGACACGCTGAGGAGGATTGCGTGCTGGAACTGCTCGGCAAACGACTGGATTCCGGACTGCGACAAATTCTACAACAGCTCAAATGCAGATGAGCTGAAAGACATCTACAGGGAGATAGCGAAGGATATAGCGAATGCCACATATGAAGCGCAGGTGTTTAACGTGAGCGGGAATGTTTCGCTCGATAATCATCTCTATCCCGATTCCTTTATTTCTTTCAACTACACACCGATTTCGAAAACACTCGGATACGGGGAGATAACTCTGAACTTTGAATCTCCAAGATTCGGGGAGATAACGGGCGAAGAGATGATTACGGATAACGAAACCGGAACGAAAGAGGGGTGGTTCATAATTCCGGGCGGGACAGAGGTCGTGACGAGGGTTCTCGATTCAAAAATCACATCCTACTCTTCGTACTACTGGACTGACAGGTTGTGGGTCAATTCCTCGAACACACCGAACCAGAACTGGACAAGGGTTTACTGGCTGGGAAATTACTCGGATGATTACGAAAAGCTCGGTGACCCGTTCATCATACAGATTCCGTCAAATCTTTTGGAACCCGGGGGGAACAATTCATTCAGAATAGGAACAGGCCTTTATCCTTCGCTCGAAGAGGGGTCGGGCGGTTCACCTGATGACAGGGTGATTTACACACTCGGTATAAAGGGTATAACATTGACCGAATACAGTGATGTCCTTCCGAAGGCGAAGGGTTCAAGTCCGACTATTTATTATGATACCAATGGTGATAACATACCGGAGAGTTCGATAACCGTGGAGGTAGGAAGTGACCCGGATGACGTGTTCGACCCGGAGAACGATTCGATAGACAACGGGTTTATGAAACTCATGGATTCCATGAACTTCATAAATGACCTGAATCCGGGTATTGTGAATTTAACGCATAATGCTTCCGGTCCTTCGGGAGAAGGAGACGGTTCATATTCAAATCCGATAGACCTTGAAATAACGGAAGAAATGAAATTCCAGTCGGATTTCATATCACAGATTCCGTCCATGTGGGGTCCTGCTATTATGGAGGTGAGGATATGGGGGTAAAGGGTTGTGTTTTGTGGGTATTGATTATATTGTTCGCAGCGGTTCTGTTTACTCCGGGCGTTCTCGCGCAGGAAAGCGAGGTGTGTCTGGTTTATTTTACAGGATATGCGTGCGGAGAAGAGTGCAGGCTCACTGACAGCTTTATGAGCGGTCTGATGAACGAGTATTCGAACGTACTCACCGCAATAACGTATTTTGTTGACTCAAGCCAGGAAAATGCAAACATATTCGAGGCCTACAGGAGGACGTACAATCTTCCTTCGGGTGTCCCGCTTGTTCTTTTCGGAAAAGATGATTACCTCCTCGGGAAGGACAATATATACAAAAATACGGAAGCGAAGATTTACGGTTTTATGACATCGAACGGAACCAACTGTCCTCTTGAGAGCGGATACGTCCCCCCGAGTAATCTTAATCCAGGTGATCTCCCGGGGGAAGCAGAGGTTTTCGAGAGGCAAAGGGTTGAAGATGAGGAAATGGAGGATGAAAGAGAGACAAATGAGAGCAACGTCGTCCCAACTCCCAAAAAACCGGGTTCAGAGGTCAATGCAGGCAGTGTCATTGAAACCGTAACCAAATCGGAATACTTTCCCCTCTGGATTCTCGCGGCTGCGGTGTTTATAATCTTGCTTGTCGTGATTGCCCTTGGTTTCGGGCGAAAGTAATAATTTATGCGAGGAACGGATGAAAGATATTATGGAACCCGACAGAAAGTTCTATGTATTCCTTTGCCTGGCGATTTTTGAGACATTCGCACTTTTCTGGTTTTCTCTCGTCCCTTCGGTGGGATTTGTGAATATTGGATTCATGAGATTGGGTGATCCGGAGCATTTAACGGCGTATATTCTTTACGGGTTTCTTGTTTATAACGTTTTAAAGTATTTTTTGGGTGAGAAAACAGGCGTATTGGTTTCTATTGTGATTGGTTCTTTTGTGGGCGGGCTCTGTGAAACCATACAGCTCTTCCTTCCGTACAGGGCCGGGGATATCATTGATTTCGGAATAGACGTGCTCGGCTCTTTCACAGGAGGTTTTGCGGGGTCGAAATTTAAAACTCTTTTCCAAAATATTTTTAAGTGATAAATTATGAAGGCCCCGATATGCGAGGTGTGTCTGAATTCCGGCATCCTCTGCGTGGCATGCAAGAGAAAACTGGAAAGTGGGGAAATCACAAATAGCGATATCAAGGTCTCGAGAATTGTCAATAAAATCGCCAAAAAGTTCAGACCTCTGGATGAAGTGGAGATAAAGAGAGTTATAGAGGGGGAGAAGATGGCCGCCATCATATGCAGGAAAGGAGACGGACCAAAGCTTGTGGGTAAAGATGGTGTGATGATCAAAAGACTCTCAAAACTTTTTGGAAAACCGCTGAGGGTTGTGGAGGAATCCGAAACCGTCAAAGAGTTCATACAGAATTTAATCCATCCCGTTCCCATGATAGGGTTGAACGTGATATACAAACCTGACAAAGAGATTCTGAAAGTCATAATACCGCGAGGTGAAAAAATACCCGCTTCAAACAGGGCTTTTGCTGATATGGTGAAGAAGGTATTTGGAAAGGATTTGATATTTTCCAGGGAGTAACCGGTGTTCTGATGAGCAGGAAAAGGATAGTTGTTCATGATAAAGAACTCTGCAGGCACGAGAGCTGCGGTTACAAATGTATAAAGATATGCCCGATAAACAGGTCGGGGGAGGAATGTATAGTTAAAGGGGAAGACGGATTCCCTGTTTTCAATGAGGAATTGTGCATAGGATGCGGGATATGTTCTAAGGCGTGCGAAAAGCTCGGGTTCAGGGCAATATCTGTCGTGAATCTTCCAAAAGAACTTGATGAAGACCCCATACACCGTTACGGGAAGAATCAATTCGCACTTTACAGACTCCCAATCCCAAGAAAGAACATGGTCATAGGTCTGATAGGTCCGAATGGTGTGGGAAAAACAACCGTCCTGAACATATTATCCGGCAATTTGAAGCCGAATGCAGGCCTGTTCGGAAGCGAAGTTCCATGGGATTTCATAATAGAAAAGTTCAAGGGAACAGAACTTCAGGCATATCTCGAGGCCCTCTCGCAAAAGGAACTGAAGGTCGGTTACAAACCACAGCACGTGGACCTTATACCAAAGATGTGGAAAGGGCGGGTGGAGGAACTTTTGAGCAGAAATGAGAATTACAAAGAGGTTGTAAAGAATCTTGGAATTGAAGGTATGCTGAAAAAGGATGTGAGCACGCTTTCCGGCGGGGAACTTCAACTGCTTGCCCTTGCTGCTGTCCTTTCAAAAGAACACGATTTTTACTTCTTTGATGAGCCGTCCACGTATCTGGACGTGAAGCAGAGGTTGATGGTTGCAAAGGAGATACGCAGACTTTCGAAAAGAAAAGATGTGATGGTGGTCGAACACGATCTGGCTATACTTGATTATCTGAGTGATCATGTTCACATACTTTACGGAAAGCCCGGCTCCTTTGGTGTGGTTTCGAACCCTTATGGTGTTCGCGTGGGGATAAACACATATCTGGAAGGATATATAAGGGAGGAGAACGTCCGATTCAGGGATAAGCCGATTATTTTTTCGAAGACTGCAAAATCCAGTGAAAAGGATTTGCTGCTCTTTGAATTTTCGGAATTCGAGAAGTCCTTTAAAAACTTCGTCTTGCGAACCGAGGCGGGCGAGATTCACAGGGGCGAGATCATAGGGATACTGGGACCGAACGGTATAGGGAAAACGACATTCATCCGTATGCTTGTGGGTGAGCTCAAACCGGACAAAGGGGAGTTCATAAAGATGAAGCTTTCATACAAGCCACAGAGACTCGTCCTCGAAAAGGGACAGGAAGATCTCGAAGTGAGGGAATTCATAGAAATGGAAGTTGGGGGTAAAACAAAAGACACGGAATTCAAGCGTCTTCTTTCCTCTTTAGGTGCGGAGAGAAATCTCGAGAAGAAGATGGGCAATCTCTCCGGCGGCGAACTGCAAGCGGTTTTCATTGTCTGTTCTCTCGGAAGGGAACATGATATTCTTCTTCTGGATGAGCCATCGGCGTTTCTCGATGTTGAGCAGAGACTTAGGGTTTCGAAAATTATAAGGAATCACATCGAGGATAACGAAATCTCTGCCTTCGTTGTGGACCACGACCTGCAGGTAATAGACGCGATAGCGGACAGGGTAATGGTCTTTGAGGGGGAGAGCGGGAGGGAAGGGTTCGGAAGGAAGCCCTGCGATATGAAAGAGGGGATGAACAGGTTTCTGAGATCGCTGGGGGTAACGTTTCGCAGAGACCCGCAGACAGGAAGAGCGAGAGCGAACAAGCCCGATTCACAAAAGGACAGAGAGCAGAAGGAATCCGGCAAATATTACTATGTGGGCTGATTCGAAACCCTGGCGGAAACGATTTTGTAAACTGAAAAAAGCAGTAGCATCGTCCCCAGCCACTGGCCCGCAGAAAGCGTCTTACCGTAAATAAGGAACTCCAGTATTATCGCTGTGGCGGGAAAAGAGAGCTCGTAAATTGTAGATTTCGATGCGTGAACCCTTTTCAGACCGAAATAGTATATGAATATCGCAACACCGCCTGTGGAAAAGGCGATTAAAACGAGTGTGAGGACATTCGCAGTTGTGAGTTCTGCAAAGGCCGAAAATCTGTTTGTGAAGAGTATGAGGAGGAACATGATAAGTGTGGTCACACCAAACCTCAGATATGTTCCCACGCGGAAGTTAACCTTTTTTATCGCCCTTTTGCTGAAGACGGTCGAAGATCCCCAGGAGAAAGCGGCAAGGACAGATAACATGGCGGCTATAAATGTCGCATTCCCTGTGTCAAAAACAGGCTGGGAAAAACCAAAGGTAACGAAATAGCTTCCGATTATCGCTATGGAAGCCCAGAGGTAAAAATCCTTTCTCGGTCTTTCCCCGAGGACAAGAGAAGCGAGGAGTATCGCAAACACCGGCTGGAGTTTTTGGAGCAGAAGAACGACGGAGAGCTGAACATAACCCACGAAGAATAATGCCTTTGTTATCGCCATTGTTCCTATCGCACCGCCGAATAACCCGACCCAGAAGAATGCACCCCAGTCCTTTGGTCTGAGTTTCCCTGCTTCCTTCGCCTCAAACATAAGAAGGAAGGACATGTAGGAGAAGGCGATGGCATGCTCAAGAAAGACCACAACCATGACGTCCAGGTGATAAAGAGATGGGCGGAGCAAAACGCCATCAACCGCCCACAAAAATGCTGCGAATGAAACAGCGATTGCACCCACAACTGAGGAAGAGAGTTTACTGAACATGGTCACACCCTGATTTCCACGTGGATATAGTTCCCGTCATTCAGCGATAGTTCTTTTCTGAGGTTTGCAGGTGATATTATCTCCACGACGTCAGGAGGATGGTGTGTTCTTTCAGGTATGACCACAGCTCCTTTGAACTTTCTGTTAATCACGCACGGGTAACATTTTATTTCTCCGAACGTCCTCCCCTCCTTCTCGAACCCCTCTACAACCACAGGCTTCAGCTTTTCCATTTCGTTCCTTGCTCCTATATCCCTTGCGGATTTCAGTTTTATGTTAAGCGTCCCGAGGAACGGGCGGAAACCCAGTTTTTCATGGAACTGGAGGAAATATTCATCCTGCCCCACGTAATACCTCCCCTCTCCGGAGCCCGAAACCACGGTTCCCCCGAATGTTATGAGGTGATATCCGGAATGTTCAACTACATCTCTCAGTTCAAGATATTTCTTTCTGAGAAATCCCATACCCGCATGTGTCAGCGTCACAATTTGACCTTTCGGACCGACTTCCCTCTCTATCATCCCGTCATTCTCGAGTTTCCTGAGCCTTCTGGAAATGGTCTGCTGGGATGTGCACAGCTTTCTGGCGAGGGAAATTGTCGTTATTTTTCCCTTTCTCTTCGCGACCTCGAGAAGAATGTTGAGCGTGTCTGTTCCCATAAAAGCTTATATCCCATTAATACTTAAAAATGTTATGCTTAACAAAAATGAGTAATCAGTCCTCTGTTATGGAGCCCATGCTGTACATCTCCCTGATGACTGAAATGAATCTCTCCGCCATCGCTCTGCACCGCTCTATCAGATTCTGCCTGACTGTGCCGTAGAACAAGTGCCAGTATATCCACCAGAAAAACATCACGAGCTTGTTTCCCTTGAATTCATGTCTTACAGTCGGCTCTATCTCCATTTTAAACGTTCCCTCATTTTTGGACTTTGATTTGAAGCCGACCATCTTCACGGAGATGAGGAGTTTTGAAAATCTTCCTGTTGTTCTGCCATGAAGGGCAATCCTGTGATAGAACATCTGTATGGGGTCTCCTGTCCAATCCCACATCCATCTGGGCTCCCCTGTGCCGGTTGTGGATACCTCCCAAACAGAACGGAGTATCTCTGTGGATTCCCTGACCCATGCAAAAGGGTCGGGTCCGGAATAACTTATGAATCTCGTCCTCCTTGGAGCGAAGCAGTCGTCATCAACCTGAAACTTTCCCATTTTCCCACCAAAAATTACTCGCTCTCTTCTCTGAGTTGCCTCATGAATTCGTGAACATTTCTGATGAAAATAGAGACCATGTTCCTGCAATCCTCCGCGTATTCTTCTCTCTTCCTGTGATAGAACGACCTGTGCCAGAAAACGCGAAGCATTTCGTAAAACAGGGAGCGCTGCCATATCGTATCCTGTGGGTACTCTGTTCTGATAACAGGTTTTATCTTGACCTCCGCTCTCCCGCTCTTTTCGTCTCCGTAGCCGGAAACGTCAAACCTTATGTAAAGGTACGTGTAAACGTCCATATCTTTGTGAAGGTACCACCGGACTTTGAACTTCTCCTTCTCCCCCTTTCCCCAGCTGAATTTCTCCTCCTGTATGTCAGAATCAGCAGCCCTGAATATCGCTTTTATGAGTTCGTACACCTTGTAATAAAGTTTCATGGGATTGGGCCCCACGTAATTTATGGTCACCCTTTCAGGCTTCTCCCTGTAGCAGTCCTCCTGCATGACCAGTTTCGTTCTAGCGAAATGGGGCATATCAATCTCCTATATTTATATTTTCCGCTTCGAAATTATAAATTAGTATCTAAAGGTGTGCTTATGTTGTGGTGGCTTGCTGGAAAAATTATCGCTCTTTTTCTGATAGCGTTCGGTGTGTTTCTAACGGTGTTTTTCCCTGGGGTGGGCAAGCACCAGGAGGTAAAAGGACGTACGAATTTCGGGGTGACCGGCATTGTTATCGGAGTGATATCCATAATAGTTGGCGGTTTCCTTCTGTTCAGTCCGTGAAAAGGATTTTAACCTTCTCTCTTTAATAATTAATATGGCAGATGCTGAAAAATCACCCAAAGATATCGAAAGGGAAAAGGAAAGGGAAAAGTGGAAAAAGATTCTGGAAGGATATGACACCGTAGTTGACTATTTCCTGTGGCAGGCAAGGGACAAAGGTGGACTTTTCGGGGAGGTGCTGGTCAGTCCTGCCCTGCTTGACCAGATAGCCACTTTAAATCCCGTGACCCTAGAAGGGCAGGCAGAGATAATTTACAACGTTTTCATATACAGAGTCGCCAAATGGCAGTACAACATTGAAAAGGCGGATGAGTTCATAAAACTCACACCAACCGCTCCTCCGGCATTCGCACCGCTGCTTTCCCAGAAGGAAAGACTCGAATCGCATATAAAATCCGGTCTCGCCTCCGCAGCGCAGGCTGTAGCGGACTACGAACTGCTCAAGCATGACGAGAGGAAATACCGCGAAATACTCGATTACTTTGAAATGGGCAAGAAAGATGAGCATGTATTGCGGGCGCTGTTTGTGGACAGAGTGGATGCGTACACGGGTGAAGGATATTCAATGATATCCATGGCGAAGCGATGGCCTACCATAATAGGGGATTTCCTGAAGATGAAGGCGGAATGGAGGGATGTAAAAACCATAAGGGAAAAGTTACAGGTTTCTCAGGCAGAGGCAAATGTACTGAAAACAAAAAACGAGCTGTTCCTGGAGTGGAAAAGGTTGTTCTTTCCAGATGTAAGAGAGCGTTACGTCAGGATAAAAAACCTTCTGGAATCCAGAAAGAGGTCAATTCATGAGTACAGGGAATGGCTGAAGCCGTATCTTAGCAGGCTGAAAAAAATAAGGGAGGAGGCAGAAATCTCATCGGTTGCATCGGATATCACCGACGTGACAAAACTCTCCTTCACCCCGCAGGGGGAGGTGGAAGCAAAACTATGGTTCTGGAAGCCAATAAGGCCGGAAGAAGTAGGAAAGCCTGTCATAGTCTCCGGCTGGGGCGAAATACCAGTATTCGATGACTGGGTGAAGGAAAACCTTGTCCTGCTCGAGGCAAAATACGATGTGGTGATACCGGAAAAGGAGATAAAACAAATGATAAAGAACTGGGAAACCGGGGGAAGGTCTTTGTACGGAAAACGCTTCGGCGAAATTCTCACCATGTACCCCGCGCCCAAAATAGACAGGAGGTTCCTTTATTACTTTATCATAGACCTCGATTACGTGTGCCAGTACAAGAAAGGGTCCACTGGTCCCATGGTCATAGAGGACCAGTACTGGCATTTCCATCCGTTTCTCATTTCTAAAAACTTTCTGCTTTTCATGCTGCTTGAGCTGGAGTACAAGAAAAGGAAGTTCGAGAGGGAGATAGAAAAGCTCATAGGTGTGACATCCGAGGAGAAGAAGATAGAAAAAGAAGTTATGGAAAAATGGCCGGGGGAAAAAGAAATCGAAAAGAAGGCGAAGAAGGGCTTTTTTGAAAGGTGGGGGGACTCGTGGAAACAGACAAAAGCGGGGTGGTCTGAAAGGAAGAAAAGGCTCAAAAAGATGCTGAAACCTCTTATGAGATATTTCATGAAGCCCGGGCCATACGAAATAAATGTGGGCGAAAGGATATCCAAGGCGTATGGTACGTATTTCGGGGCAGAGGTTGCCGGGTTGAGAGACCTGATAAAGGAGACCGCTTACAGGATAAGCGGCCAGAAGCCGTGAATTCATTTTGTACATATCACAAGGTCGAAGCTAACGTATGACACGGGCAAAGCCTGTGTCGCAGGAAGTCAGGTTTACACATGTCATAAGGTCGAACCTAACGATTGACGTAGACTC
>CAZTCK010000008.1:0-6818 GCA_964612625.1 uncultured archaeon
GGCCAATAAGCCTTTTTCAAGAAAAGGCTTAAGCGAAAAGGAGCTTCGTCAGCAAGTTTCCTCGCTTCCGAGAAAGGGTTGGCCAAGCATACGAGGCTCTGGAGATAAGAGCCCCCGGCGCGGCTCTTATCGACTCACGGCAGCCACGAAAACCGTGACGGGGAGACCTCGTGACCAAGGTTCGAAACGCGTGTTCGAATCTCAATTCGAATCCTGATTCCGAAAGGAAATCCTTGCGCGCGTTCCTCCTTGCCGGGCTATTTTTATTTTCATGCAGACAAATTATAGAATATGGTCAGGGTTGATTCCGTCAGGTTCGGGGAGATCACGATAGACGGGAAGATATATTATTCTGACATGATTGTGTGGTGGGACGGGAAGATCGAATACAGGGAAAAATCGCATGAGTTCGGAATGGGTGAGTTTCTCAGACTTCTCGAGAGAAAACCTGAAATCATAGTCATAGGGACAGGAATGAGCGGGATATGCAGGGTTCTTGAGGAAGTGGAGCAGGCAGCAGAAGATAAGGGCATCGAGATATTCAAGGAACTCTCTCCAAAGGCGGGTGAGATGTTCAACGCGTTCGTCTCGGACAAAAGGCGCGTTGTCGCTGTTCTGCATTCAACATGCTGAGTCCAATGATAGAGGATATTCTCGTACCTCTTGTAACGGTTGGTCTTGCGGAACTCGGGGACAAGACACAGGTATCCGTTATTCTCCTTTCCTCGGAAACCAGGAGGCATGCGCATCTCCTAGCCGGGGTGATGTGCGCATTTTTCATGGTGGACGGGTTTGCTGTTCTTGCGGGGTCGTGGGCTGCGAACCTGATCCCCCTCATGCTTTTGAAAATGATTTCAGGCTGGATTTTCGTGGTGTTCGGACTTCTCATGTTCAGGAAAAGGGGAGATAGAAAAAGAAACAAATCTTATCCAAGCAATCCTTTCCTCTCCGGCTTTGTGATGGTTTTCTTGGCGGAATGGGGAGACAAGACACAGGTAGCCTCTGGTCTGTTTGCGACAAAGTACAGCGCAGGTTTCGTTCTGGCTGGTACTATGCTCTCCCTGGGTATATTATCCCTGATGGCAGTTTACGCGGGAAAACTCATTTCCGAGAAAATAGAAAGAAGTATCCTGACCGGAATCGTTGGGCTCATCTTCATGGTTATCGGAATTTCGTTCTTTGTCCTGTGATTCCGTTCTGGCAGACTTATTAAATATCCTGTCAATTTTTTATTATGGGCGTCAACCTCTCGAATCTCGTTTCGGGGAGGTCTGTCGAAATCCGCGACCTCAGAGGGAGAACGATAGCCATAGACGCGTACAACACGCTCTACCAGTTTCTTTCTATAATACGTGACAGGTTTACTGGAGAACCGCTGCGTGACTCGAAAGGTAGAACGACCTCTCATCTCTCTGGTCTGTTTTACAGGACAACAAAGCTCCTGGAGAACGGGATAAACCCTGTTTTTGTCTTTGACGGCGAACCTCCAGAGTTCAAAAAGGAAACCTGCGAAAAAAGAACGGAAATCAGGAAGGAAGCAGAGGAGAAACTTGAGGAGGCCCGCAGGAAAGGGGACGTGGAAGCCATAAGAAGGTATGCACAGGCAACCTCGAAACTCACGGACGAGATGATTGAGCAGTCAAAGCGTTTGCTTACGTACATGGGCATTCCTGTCATCCAGGCAAAAAGCGAAGGAGAGGCGCAGGCAGCATGGCTTGTGAACAAGGGGAGGGTGTGGGCGAGCGGTTCACAGGACTGGGATTCTCTTCTCTTTGGGGCAAAGAGAATGGTGAAAAACCTCACAATCACCGGAAGAAGGAAAGTGCCAAGGAAGGAGGATTATATTGAAATAAAGCCCGAGGTGATAGAACTGGAATCTGCACTTTCAGAACTTGGCATCAACAGAGACCAGCTGATAATCATAGGGATTCTGATAGGAACAGATTACAATCCAGGGGGCGTGAAGGGTATCGGTCCTAAAAGTGCACTCGAGATAGTGAAAGAGCACAGAACGTTTGAAAAAGTCTTCATGCACGTGGAATGGGAATTTGATGTTGAACCGGAGAAGATATTCGAATTCTTCAAAAACCCCCCTGTCGAGGACAGGGAGATAAAAAAACCTGAACCGGATTTTGAAAAACTGAAAGAGTTAATGACGGGATTCGACTTCTCGGAAGAAAGGGTTGAGAAAACCATAGAAAGGCTGAAGGTCTCACGGAGGAGCGAGGGTCTTCAGAGGTGGCTGGGAGGATAGCATGGAATCCCCGATAGGTCTCATTCTGGAGATGTTATCGCTCGTTATAAGAAACACGCTTTCAACACTCATAAGCATTTTTGAACTGCTCAGGGAACTCGTTCACTCCCTGGGATTCGTGGGTGATTTCGGAGCCCTTCCGTTCATAATTTCGGTCATAATTCTGGGCGGTGTTCTGTTCTTTGCGGGGAAATTTTTTATAAGTTCTCTCAAAACAATCATCATGCTTTTCTTGGCCGGATTTCTGATACTCCTGGCCGTTTTCGCATTTGTGTAACCTGAATATGTCTCGGTAATTATCGGCGGCGGGCCTGTGAGATTCGTTTTTAAAACGGTTAAATATATATATAATTGGAACGAAATGAGATAGATATAACATTTTCGGCGGTTACCCATGGCAGAAAGAGTGAAAACAGGGATAAAGGGTCTCGATGAAATAATGAACGGCGGTATCCCAAAGGGACAACTGGTTCTGGTTTCAGGTACCTGCGGAACCGGAAAGACGACGCTATGCAGCCAGTACATATACAACGGCCTGACAAAGTTCAGGGAAAACGGAATATATCTCTCGTTTGAGGAACTGCCCGAAAACATAAAGGCAAATGTCAGGCAGTTCGGGCTGAACTTTGAACCATTCGAAAAGGCCGGGAAATTCTCTTTCATAAAATACGACCCGTATCACGTGGAGGAGGTTTTTGATATTCTCGAGTCGTCCGTAAGCAGGACCGGCGCACAGAGGGTTGTGATAGATTCGGTTTCTGCTCTTGGCATTCATGTGAGAGACAAGGCAGAACTGAGGAGGATGATTTTCAATCTGTCCAGCACCCTGAGAAAACTCGGATGCACAGCGCTTCTCGTTTCCGAAATAGTCCCGGGAAGCAAGGGGATTTCCAGGTATGGAGTAGAAGAATTCGTGACTGATAGCGTGATAGTGATGTACTATGAGAGAAATGAGTTTACGTTCAATCGGGTGATACAGATATGGAAGATGAGCGGCTCCGACCACTCAAAAAAACTTCATCCTTACAAGATAACTGGAAAGGGGATAGTAGTTCAGCATGAGTCAGAGGCCTTCATGAGAAATGTCTGAATCTTCTCCTCAAGCTTCCTGAAATCTTCCAATCCCGACTCCCCTGCTCTTTTTTCGAGTATCCTGCTGCCTATTCTCATCTCTCTTATCATATCCCGTGCCATGTTCTTTGTGAACTCCCTATCAAAAATATCCCTGTTGAGGTTTATCAGCGCTTCCATGAGGGCGTTTTTCAGTTTCTTTTTTCTCTGAAGGAACATCTCCCTCATGATGTACTTCTCCGGATGTTTTTCGTAGTCCTCTCTTGGTAGGGGTTCTAGGGTTATTACAACACTTTCCGTCCCCGGCTCCGGGTGAAAGCATTTCCTCGGCACTCTGAACCCGAATTTCACATTGAAGAAACTTTGCGTCTTCATGGCGAGGAGAGAATATCCCGCTTTCCCGGGTCTGGAGGATATCCTTCTGTAAAATTTTTCAGGCACGCTCAGTACAGCAATTTCGAATTTTTTCCTGAATAGGATGTTCAGGAGAGGTTCGCATATGGAATAGGGTATGTTTGAGACCACTTTGCTGAACTCGATATCTTTCATGACTTCAAGGGCGTTGCCGTAAATTACCTTTAGATTTTCATGTTTCAGTTTTCTGAGGGATTCCTCAAATCTTCTGTCAGATTCTACTGCAATGACACTTGCCCCTCTTTTTGAAAGACATTCCGTGAGTGTCCCTGCGCCAGCTCCTATTTCCAGAACCACGTCTTCGGGTCCGACCCTGGCGAGCGAAACCACTTTTTCCAGAATTCTAATGTCGGTCACAAAATGCTGGTCCCTTGAGGGGTCCGGTTTCGGGTATTTCTCACAACTCATAATCTTCTCTCTCTGAGGAAATGCTCTATTTTTTTGATGACCTTTTCAGCAGAAACAAACTCTGGTATGATGACTATATCCGCTCCTGCCTTGTAAAGTCTCTCGGCGTCTATCTCCGTATGCGCCCTTGCTATTATGCGCACCCTCTTGTTGAAACGCTTGGCCTTTCTCACCACGAATGAGGCGACATCTGCATAGGGGATGGTGAGTATTAGAAGCTTCGCCTTTGTCAGGAAAATCTTCTTCAGTATCTCGTCGTTCTCCGCATCCCCGTATCTCACGTATATGCCTTTGCGGGAAAGGTCCTTCACTATTTCCGGGTCCCTTTCAACCACCACAAATTTCTCTCCCCTGTCCCTGAGATACTGCACGATCTTCTCCCCCATCCTGTGCGCCCCGAAAAGTATGATGTGCTTTTCTAGCATCTCATCAGGCGGGTTTTCAAGGGTGTGAATGCTTTTTGGGTGTATGAGATGCCGTATCTGTGGTATGTGGAAACGGGAGAAGAAGTCATAGAATATCCCTCTTGCTCTCGAGAAATATGGGGTTACAACTATGGAAACCACCACTATGCTCAGGAGAAGGGAATAGAACTCGTGTGTTATATTGCCCAGCAGGAACATCTCAGCTGCTATTATGAACATGAATTCGCTCGCCTGACCCATTCCAACCCCAACATAACCTGACGTGCGCCCCCCGTATCCCAGGAATAGGTATATCAGCGAAAGCACTGCGGGCTTTAAGAGCATAACGAGGAGCAGGAGTGTTATGAAGAGGGGAAATGAATTCTGTATAACCCAGAAATTCAGCTGCATGCCGAGGCTGGAGAAGAAAACTATGGAGAAAAAATCGCGCAGTGCGTGAATCTCGCCTGCAATTTCGATATTGTATGGAAAATTAGCCATGGAAAGGCCTGCTATGAATCCTCCTATCGCGAGGGAGAAACCCAGAACATATGAGGAGCCTATGAAAAAGAAGCAGTTGGCAACGGCTGTGATGAAGAGAATGTCGTGTCTTTCTGCAGCATAATCCAGAATTCTTGGAAAGAAAAACTTGTTCAGAAGAATCGCTATTGCGAAAAGCCCGAGACCTCTAAGAATTATTGAGCTGACAAATTCAACCGAGAGCAGGGAATCAACATTACTGAGTATGGGAAGAACGACAACTGCTATGATGTCCTGGAGGAGGAGTATTCCCAGCATTATCCTTCCGTGAAGCGTGTTGAGTTCGTCCTTGTCCGCCAGTATCTTTGCCACGATCATGGTGCTGGAGAACGCAAGGAGGAGACCCGTGTAAACGGAGAGTATCATATTCAGGCCGAACGCCATGCCCACGACAAAGCCTGTGATGAACATGAGAATTATCTGGACGGCCCCGCCTGTAAAGGCCGCGAAACCGACGTGTCTGAACTTCCTGAAATCTATTTCCAGCCCGACCGAAAACAGGAGGAATACTATACCCAGCTCCGAGAGCAGCGTTATCTCTTCCGTATTCGTTATTATTCCCATACCCACGGGCCCCACTATCACTCCTGCCAGAACATACGCTATTATGAGCGGCTGCCTGAGTATTCTCGCAAAGTAGGCCAGAACCGCTGAAACAAATATTATGAGTCCCAGGTCAAACAAAATCGGCAGAGCCATATTATATTTTAAACTCCCCATAAATAAAAAATGGGTCAGGATATGAACAGGGAAGAGGAGATAAGAAAGATAGAAGAGGAGTTGCGAAGGACGAAATACAACAAGGCAACCCAGTATCACATAGGTCAGTTAAAGGCGAAGCTGGCCAGACTGAAAGAAGAAAGTGAAAAAAGAAAAGCGGGCAGAGGGAAGACGTTTTCAATACGCAAATCCGGAGACGCGACCGTTCTGCTGGTGGGTTTCCCTTCTGTTGGAAAATCCACCCTCTTGAACAGGATAACATCTGCAGAATCCAGAACAGGGAATTACGACTTCACCACGCTTGACATAATACCCGGTGTGATGGAATACCGCTCTTCCCGAATTCAGATACTAGACATACCCGGAATCGTACCGGGGGCTTCCTCCGGGAAGGGGAGAGGGAGGGAAATACTCTCTTTCGTGAGAAGTGCCGACCTCGTTATCATAATGATAGACCGCATGGAACAACTGAAGATTATAGAGAAAGAGATGTACGATTCCGGATTCAGGCTGAACCAGAAAAAGCCGGATGTGATAATAAAGAAAACAGACAGCGGGGGGATAAGGATAAGTTCCACCGTAAGGCTAACTCATGTGGACCGGAAAATGGTGAAAGTCGTCCTGAAGGAGAGGGGAATTCACAACGCTGATATTCTTATCAGGGAGGACGTCACGCTTGACAGACTGATAGATTCTGTCTCTAAGAACAGGGTCTACGTGAAATCGCTCGTGGTCTTCAACAAGATTGATCTCCTCACAAAAGAGGAAAGAGATTCGCTCCCGAAGGATATAATTCAGGTCTCGTGCCTCACCGGAGAAGGTCTGGACAGGCTGAAAGAGGCCATCTGGAAAAAGTTGGGGCTTATACGTGTTTACGTGAAAAAAACAGGGAAAGAGCCTGACATGGAAAGACCGCTCATAATGAAAAAGGATTCGAAAATTACAGATGTGGCTGAAAGAATCCACAAGGATTTTGCCGAAAACTTCGAATACGCCAGAATATGGGG
>CAZTCK010000008.1:6918-18716 GCA_964612625.1 uncultured archaeon
CTGAAAGAATCCACAAGGATTTTGCCGAAAACTTCGAATACGCCAGAATATGGGGGCCGTCCGCGAAGTTTCCCGGGCAGAAGGTCGGGGGAGAACGAACTCTGAAGGACGGAGATATTGTGGAGTTGCACGCTAGATGATTTTTTATATAAATTCTAACAAAGATGAAATATGGTTGACCACAGATTGGTCGAGTATATAAAAAATCAGTTCTCTCGCGGGGTCTCAGAAGAGGAGATAAAAAGGACTCTTGCAACCGCCGGCTGGTCTGAGAGAGATATAGAAAATGCTATAATACTTTCCCAAACACCACCACAGCCGCAAGAAAGAGGGATGCCTGCTGTAGCCGAAAATGAGCCGGGGCGTATAAAAAAATCTGTAAAAGAAAAGGCAGTGCCTGGTAGGATAGGCTTCATTCTTGGTCTTTTGGCAGGGGTCATACTGATTTCCGTACTTTCTCTCAACTTCGTCATTTACTTTTTTGCCCCAGAACCAAATCCCGTTTTCATATACATTCTTGGTGGCACCAGCGCATCCGATTACATGCAGAAGGTGGTCTTTCTGAAGAGCCCTTCAGGTCTCTTTTCGAGTATTTTACTTCTTTTCTTCGTAATGATGCTCATTTATGCTGTTCTCAAGATGAGAGATCCAGAAAAACACAAAAAGATGGGAAAGTTTGTTGTGATATACTCGTTGGTGATATTAATAGCCACATTAGGTTCTTACACGGGCATTATCGCCTCTATACTTGGAATCGCCGGTGGTCTGCTTGGATGGAAAGGAAAATAAGAAATCCTTTTTAAACTCTTTTGTATAAAAACAATTATGGCAAGATTTCGCTGTCTTCAGTGCGGATGGGAAGGGAAACCTATCATAATGGAGCCGGCCACAAAGGTGTGCCCCAAAATCGTATGACGTTCGCGAGCGAACGTCGTTCGAAGGGACTGCGGTTCTGTAAGACTTGAAAAAATCAAAAAATAAAACTATTTATACTCTCGTCCCTAATCATTTCTCTTTAAGTGAGAAAAAATGGAAGGGAAAGGGGAATGTAAAGTGTGCTCGAGGAGCCACAAATCCGTGAATCTTGTCGTCTGTGTCAAAACCAAAAACCTCATGTGCAGAGACTGTTGCGTGAAGGAGAACAAGGGCATGGGGAGTTGCATGTACTGGAATTTCTGCTGGCCAAATTATTATATCTAGGGCAAATAATTAATATGGTCCGGAAATTTTTCAAGATCCTCCCTGTTTTCCTGCTCCTCTTCTTCTATGCATGTCTATCCGGAAATCTCCCTCCCGGCCTCTCTTCCGGCGGACTCGCAACGCTTTTCATCTTCCTCATAAGCATCTACCTCTGGGCAACAGAAATCATCCCTCTCCCTGTTACCGCATTTCTTGCGATGTTCATGCTCGCCCTCTCGAGAGCTGTTTCCATACCGGATTCAATATACGGACTTGGTAGCACGGTTGTTTTCCTCATAATAATAGGGTTCTTTCTTGCGGCTGGTCTTATGAAATCAGGTCTGGACAAAAGAATTGCGTACAAAATCCTGCGCAATTCTCATTCGGAAAATGCCGTTCTGGTCGGGTTAATTGTCATAACAGGTCTGTTGTCCATGATAATTTCGAACACCACAACCACGCTCCTCATGCTTCCCATTGCCATGCACATAACGAACAGGGTACGTATAAACAACCACGCCATTCTGTTAGGGATAGCATTTGCAGCGAACATAGGCGGTGCTGGTTTGCTGATAGGGACGCCCCCAAACATAATTGCCTCGGAAGCGCTCGGCTGGGGTTTTTATGAATGGATGGTCTCTGCGCTTCCTTTTGCCCTGATTATGCTTCTTTTACTTTACGTTTCCTTTGTAATATATTTCAGGCCGAAGCACAAAAGGGTCGAGAAAACACTTGTTCCTGACCCCGGGCCTCTCCGAAGGGAGGAAAAGTTTGCGGGATTCATAATCGTGTTCACATTGATTTTGTGGATAACCTCGCCCCTCCACAGACTCCCTGCCATTGTGGTTGGCCTGACAGGGGGGTTACTCATGTTTCTCTTTGTCTACGACTGGAAATATTTTGAAAAGACAACCCACTGGGGTACGATTATCCTGATAGCAGGGGCCGTTTCCATAGGGCATGCCCTCGAAATAACCGGGGCCACTTCATGGGTGGCAAACGAATTTCTCTCCCTCACAGGGCTTACAAACCCGTCATTTATAGCATTTTCCTTTGTTCTGCTCTCCCTTGCTGTCACCCAGTTCATACAGAACACCGCAACAGCCGCCATGTTCGTTCCTGTTCTGGTTGGACTCTCCGAAAATCTCGGACTCCCACCGCAAGGATTTGTTGTTCCTGTTGCGATTGCCGTGAGCATGACCTTCCTCGCGCCCCCGGGAACCGCTCCCAACGCGATAGTTCACGGGGTGGGGAAGATAAGAACAAAGGAAATGTTCAAGGCCGGAGTGCTGCCTACCCTGTTTGCAATCGTCCTCCTCTTCGCTTACTGCCTGCTCTTCGTTTAGTAGCCCTCATCCCTATCATTGCATAAT
The DNA here is from genome assembly GCA_964612625.1 of uncultured archaeon. GTDB lineage: Archaea > Aenigmatarchaeota > Aenigmatarchaeia > QMZP01 > QMZT01 > CAZTCK01. Next base: position 9,471 of record CAZTCK010000008.1, read on the forward strand.
TCACGGGGTTTTTCACCCTTTTGCATCTCTCATCCGGTTTGCATACACCGAAATCCTTATACCATCCCTCGTGTTCGCAGTTCGGGGGGAGTATGTTTTTCCCCCTCGATTTGTGCCATCTCATCTGCGAGCGGATGTAGTTCTCACGCAGGGGTGGTTTGTTCTTCTCGTTCCACTCAAACAGAAGTTTTTCAATTTCGTCCCAGCTCCATTTGGATGACCTGAGGAAGTTGAGGAGTATAAAGACCGAACGTTTTCTCCCATCTTCAAGACCCCCGAGTATGTTCTTTATGCACGGAGGGAATCTTTCAGGGGGGATTTTTCTCGTTATCTCGAATGTCCTTCTTGTCTTTTCCTCTGCCCGCCTTTTCTCCCTCACATACCAGTCCACTGCCTCCGCTATCAGGAGTTCTGCCTCATTCTCCTCGCCCTGGTCAAGAAATCCTTCTTCCACTTTCGTTTTTTCAGGTTTCGCTTCGAGCCTTTCGAAATCATCGAGTTTTTTCGGGTTTAGGGGGAGCGAAACAAGGGATGTCTTGGCGTTAAGGGAATAGGGCAGCCGGAAGAGGTGGCGCGGGGATATAAGAACAGGGTCGACGTCGACGATTTCATAAACCTCTATTCCCTCATCCGAAAGTATCTTTCCGAGCGGTTTGTTCACCTGCTGTGAGAGCTCTTCGACAGAATACGCTTTCAGTAGTTTCCTTTCCAGTCTTTCTCTCACAAATTCTCTCAGGTACATTACAATCTTCCTCGCGAGTTCCGGATAGAGTTTCACAGCGGGTTTGTAATCGACTGTCTTAGGAATCGAAATCCATGGTATGCCTATGTGGAATCCTGTCCCGCCCGTGAACTTGATTGAAACCCCCTTTAAGTCGTGCTTCCTCAGCCCCCATAAAAACGTTTCGCTGGCGATTTTTCCGTGCTCGAAGAGCTTGCAGTCTATATCCAGAATCAAATCCCATCCCGTACGAAGGCTTTCGTAATTATCCGATTTCAGATTCATGGGCTGGGACCAGTGTTCGAGAGAGCCGTGAAATTCTATTACGCCTGTCTTCACCATCGCAGTTATATCATTCGGGTAGAGTAAAACGTTTGGTCTTTGGGAAAAATTTCCGTTTCTGAAAACCCCGACAACCTCCCTGTTCTTTCCGAATTCCAGCAGGAAGTTCCGGACATCGTCCCTTGAGTAATATTCGTAGACCTTCCGCAAATTCATAGTTTAAAATTAAGAGGAAGGAATAAATTATTTCCAGAGGCGAAATCCCTTCTTTTTCGGCCTGACCATCACGTAGGCGACGACCAGAGAAAAGCCCACGAATATGGGAATTAAACTCCCGGTAAACCAAGCACCTGTTCCGACTGAAAGGTAAACCCCGAAATATATCGCGAGGCCCAGCGAGAAGAGGACAAGGCCTGCTATCAGAAGGGTTTCAGGGTATTCAGGCCCTTTCTTTTCCCTTTCCGGAATTTTGTGTTTCGCCCGGAGGTAGTTCCTGTTCATTTCCACAACCGCCCAGCATATCACCGCAATCACGAGAAAATCCCATATGTCGAGCGTAATTACCACCTATTTTATAGTTGGTTTTCAATTAATAAAACATGAAAATCGTCTTTTCGAAACGCTGCCTGGAATACGACTTTCCGGGACATCCGGAATCGAGCGAGCGCGTCAGGAGGACATACGAATTTTTGAAACAGTTCAGGGAATTCGAATTCATTGAGCCGGAGGAATGCGAGAGAAAGGATTTGCTGTTGGTCCATTCCAAAAATCTGGTTGATACGATAAAACACGGGAATTTCGAGAACCTCGAAACCCCTCCGCTTCCGGGAATTTACAGGTACGCAAAGCTTTCAGTTGGTGGAGCGATCCAGGCAATGGGTATCGCATTGAAGGAGGAAAAAGGTTTTTCGCTCATGCGCCCGCCCGGGCATCACGCCTCGCGAAACAAATTCGAGGGCTTCTGCTATTTCAATAACATCGCGGTCGCCGTTGCGAAAGCCCTGAAAAAGGTAGGGAAAGTGGGAATTCTCGATATTGATGTCCATCACGGGAACGGAACGCAGGAGATATTTCTCGGGAATCCGAACGTCGTTTTTGTTTCGCTTCATCAGTACGGCTTTATCTATCCGGGGACCGGGAAGCATTCCGAGCAAAACTGCTATAACTATCCGCTGGCAGAGGGGACGGAAGAGGATGAATATCTTGAAAAGCTCGAGGTTGCACTCGAGAAGATACGCAAATTCGATCCAGATTTAATCGCGATATCAGCGGGTTTTGATACATTCGAAAGAGACCCGCTCGCGGGGCTGAAATTATCGAAAGAAAGCTATTCGAAGATTTCGAAGATGATATCCGAATTGGAAAAACCAAGATTCGCTGTTCTCGAAGGGGGATATTCGAGAGCTTTGCCGGAATGCGTTTACTCGTTTTTGAAAAATTTTTAAAATTTGTCCCCAATCCCTAATCATGGCGTTCGATTTCGGAGGATTTGATTTCGAAACTCTGGATTTCGAAATAGAGCTTGAGGATGTCGAAGTCAAAAAGGTTAAGAAGTTCGATAGGATATGGAAGGTGGGGGAAGGGGGAAGCGTGTGTGCACAGCCCGTCATAGACAACGACAGAATATACATCGCTGCCATGGATTCTTACGTGTACTGTGTGGATTGTGAGAGCGGAGAGGAAATCTGGAGATTCAAGGCAGGGGGCATCTTCCTCGATTCCTCACCGATAGTGCACGGATGTAACGTTTACGTGGGTTCTTACGATGGGTATTTCTATGCGATTGATAAGGAAACAGGCAAACTCTCCTGGAGATTCAGAACCGGAGGGGAGATAAATCTGAGGGCGTGCGTATATGAAGAGGTTATTTATTTCGGATCAAGGGATTCGTACGTTTACGCCCTCGATGCGAGAACGGGAAAGGAAGTATGGAGGTTCAAGACGGGAGGGGAGGTTGTATCGAGCCCTTCTGTTAGAGAGGGGAAACTCTTTATCGGTTCATACGATGGTTGTTTGTACTGCCTAGACGCGGGGACGGGTGAAGAAATATGGAGGTTCAGAACTGGAGGGGAAATCCTCAACTCCGCTCCTTTTCCCTTCTACAAGAACATGGTTTTCGTTTCATCCTTTGACAACAATCTCTACGCTGTGGATATTTTGGATGGAAAAGAAATATGGAGGTTTCGAACCGGAAAATACGGGAATGCGACGTGTCCTGCTATCCATAAAGGCATTTTATACTATGGGGCAAGGGATGGGATTTTCTACGCGATAGAAGCGGAGAGTGGTCGCGAAATCTGGAGGTTCAGAACGGAAGGAGAGGGTGTTATAGACAAACTTCCTTTAGTGCATAACGGGAAGGTTTATTTCGGTTCAGAGGATGGAAATCTTTACGTCCTTGATATTGAGACGGGCCGCGAAATCTGGAGGTTTAAGACAGGGGGACTTGTGGCGACTTCCGCTATTCTCTGGAAGGACTTCGTTTTCTTCGGCTCATGGGATTGCTACGTGTACAGAGTCGACGTGAACACACACAGGGAAGTGTGGAGATTCTCTACGAGTTCCTCAACGCCCGCTTACATCCCTCCAGCCTACGAAGTCTTCAAGATCGAGATCAAAAAGGAGACTGGTATTGAAGAGGCGGTTTCAGAGGGGAGATACAAAAAGAAGAAAGAGGAAACGGTTTCACTTTCGGATTACCAAGTAACGAGTGAGTACTCAATGACATCGGAGTACAAACAAAAGAGTGATTATGACACGAGTTTTGTGATGTTCGAAACGAATTTAAACCCTTTGGAACAATTAATCCTCATGAACTCCGGCTTCACGACTGGGACCACAACCACGTTTCGTTAGTCAGTGGTCCATGGCCGGTCTTGTTCTCGAAACCAACCGGCCAGCCGTGAGTTTAATTAATACCCTGAATAAAAATAAAGAGGTGGTCAAATGAAAATCCTGCTGCTGCATTCGGATTTCATAGAGTGGGAACCGAAAAAGAAAGCGATAAAACGGGCGGAGGAAATTGAGAAAAAAACGAGCCATGTGAAGGATGTGCTTGCGGTTTTCTCTGCTGTTGAGAAAACAGATGAGGGAAAGGAAAACATAATTATAGAGAAGACAGCGAAAGAAATAACGAAGGTCGCGAAGGAAGTGAAGGCGAAAAATGTCGTCATATATCCTTATGTTCATCTCTCTTCCAGACCTTCCTCTCCATCCACCGCCCTGCGCGTACTCAGGGGGGTGGAATCCCGGCTGAAGGAAGCGAAGTTCTCTGTTTACCGCGCCCCTTTCGGGTATTACAAAAGGTTCAAAATCTCGGTTAAGGGTCATCCGCTTTCTGAACTCTCGAGGGAAATAACGCCGGAGGTCGAAGAGGACGTATCGAAAGCGCTGAAAAAAGAGAAAACTTTACGCTCGGAATGGTACGTTCTCGACACTGAAGGGAAACTTCACAAACTCACGTTAGAGAACGGAAAGGTTAAAGGTTTCGATTTCTCGAAACATCCGAATCTCGAAAAGTTTGCGGTATATGAGATGGCAAAATCCAGAAAGGTGGACCGCGAACCACCGCACGTAAAACTGATGAGGAAGCTTGAACTCGTGGATTACGAGGGGGGAAGTGACCCGGGGAATTTCAGATTCCTCCCGAAAGGGAGATTGATAAAATCGCTGCTGGAGGAGTACGTGACGAAAAAAACGATTGAATACGGGGCAATGGAGGTCGAAACCCCGATAATGTATGACTACGAACATCCGGCTCTGAAGGATTATCTCAACCGCTTCCCTGCGAGGCAGTATACGATCGAGACCCCGAACAAACGCGTGTTCCTTCGTTTTTCCGCCTGCTTTGGTCAGTTCCTGACACTGCACGATGCGAATATTTCGTACAGAAACCTCCCGCTTAGGATATACGAGCTCACGAGGTATTCATTCAGGGTGGAACAGAGGGGGGAGCTTGCGGGTTTGCGAAGGCTTCGTTCGTTCACCATGCCCGATTGTCATGCGTTCTGCAAAGACATAGAACAGGCAAAGGAAGAAATGCTCAGAAGGTTTGATCTGGCAAAAGACGTTCTGGAAGGAATGGGTGTCCCCATAAAAACCGATCTGGAAGCGGCGTTCAGGGTTGTGAAGGATTTCTATGAGAAGAACAGGGAATTCCTGAAGTCCATGGTCAGGAAAATGGGCAAGCCCGTCCTTCTCGAAATGTGGAGTTCGCAGTTCTTCTACTTTGTTTTCAAGTACGACCTGAATTTCGTTGATGCGCTGGACAAGGCTGCGGCGCTCGCAACAGACCAGATAGATGTGGAGAACGCGAAGAGATACGGAATAACGTACATGGACAAAGATAACGTGTATAAACACCCTATAATCCTTCATCTCTCGCCTTCAGGAGCGATAGAACGGGTGATGTATGCTCTCCTCGAAAAAGCATATATGGAATCGGAGAAAGGGAAAAACCCTGTCTTCCCGTTATGGCTTTCGCCCACACAGGTGAGGTTTATCCCTGTTTCTGAGAAGTTCACAGAACATACGAAAAAAATAGCGGAGGAAGTAGCGAAAGAGGGCATAAGGGTGGATGTGGACGACAGAAACGAGAGCGTCCAGAGGAAGATAAGGGATTCGGAAGTTGAGTGGATTCCTTTCGCTGTGGTCGTGGGTGAAAGAGAGCTGAAAGAGAAAAAGCTCGCGGTTCGTTACCGGAAGACCGGGAAAGTGGAGAAGTTAAGGAAAGAGGAGCTTGTGAAAATGATAAAGAAAGAGTTGGGAGACAAACCTTTCAGACCGCTTCCCCTGCCTATGCTCCTGACGAAGAGACCGACGTTTATCGGGTAACTCACATCCTGTAAGCGGATTTCGTTCTTATGTAGAACGCCTCGCTGGTTTTTTCGGACAGCCCAAGCTTGTCCCTCACTCCTTTCAGCACGGCAACAAGCCAATCGAAATTTTCGTAGAGAGAATACATCAAGAATTTATTCTTTTGCGGGGAGACGCTCAGAGAAAGGGAATAGCTTGTTTTACCTGTCCAGCTGTAATATTCGTCATCGAGCATTCTCAGACCGCCAAGGTCTTCCACCGAAAACAGGCCTGACATGAGAAGCGAGATGTCGCCGGCCTTCTTCAGAATGCTGAACTTTTCGTATGGGTTTCGGGATTCTTCCGCTCTCTTCCAGTAATCGGAAATTATGTGCCATCCGCATCTCCTTTTTTCTTGGTTCACCAGTATGTTCCACAATTTCTCTCCGAGGAGTTCCCTGCCCAGCAGGTTTCTTCCGAGATAGCCGAGGGTCACCACGCGCTCCTCGCTGCGAATATCCCCGGCTGTCTCGAAGACTACTGATTCGAAAAATGACTGAAGTTCTTCCGGTTTGACGGATTTCTTTTTGAGAATATCCTCGGGTTTCATGCAGAGCCCGTTTTAATTTTCATGGGGAAAGGTTTTAATAAGATTTGCGAATTTTGCCGCGATTCTTAAATTATTTGGGCTGGATCCGGCAGGCATACGTACGATTTTCTTTCCCTCTTGCCATCCCTGTATCTGTGTACCACTTTGAAACTCCCCGAAGAGCCCAGAATAAGGTGACCTTCTTCTCCCCATAATGCAGGCAAAACCAAAAGGCGGTTTTCCAGAGATTCCGCGGTAACATTTTCCTGCTTGCCTGGTGTTTGCCGCAGCTTCACTAGTCCTCTATCCATCTCTTCTTCACCAGGTCTTATCTCGTACTTAACCACACCATTGGAAAAAACCAGAGCGGAGTTCGGACCAAGAGCATAAGCACATAGTGTCTCTACCAGTTCACTGAGTACATCGTCTCCCCTTTCCACGAGCAGATGTACGTTTCTGTCCTTTCTATTCAGTTCATAAGAAAGTTCTCCGCTGTGTGGTTTTATCCTGACGGACTCATTCTCTTTTATGATTATTTCGCATACCGAGAGCATTTTCGGTTTTTTGTAACTTCCCAATTTCCAGCTCTCGATTCCGCACACCCACAAGTTGTCGTACTCTTCGCTCAGAATGATTTTGTCATTGAGCGGCGTAAGGTCGAGATGATAGGATATGTCCATATCCGTAAAAGGATAATTCTGCATATTCATCTATTCGCCCCAAAATTTTTAAACTTTGTTTGCGCCAGCCGTTTACAACCACTGGCCAGCACAGGAGGCGGGAATGCGAACGTTTGCTTTTAAATACCATCATCACAATTAAAAATAATCTGCAATGAGGTGTGGGAATGAACATAGTCTTTCTCGGACCGCCGGGTATAGGAAAGGGGACGCATGCAGAAATCGTCGCTAAGACCTACGGAATACCGAGAATAGCAACAGGTGAAATACTCAGGGAGGAAATAAAGAAAGGGACGGAGCTCGGAAACGAGGTGAAGAGTTATATGGAGGCAGGGGACTTCGTCCCTGATGAACTCGTTATCGATATCATAAAGAAGAGGATAAGCCGGAAGGATTGTGAAAAGGGGTTTATACTCGATGGTTTTCCGAGGACGGAAATGCAGGCAGAGGAACTTGACAGAATAATGAATATCGACCTTGTCCTCAATCTCACCGCCCCGGACGAAGTTATAATCGAGAGGATAACGGGGAGACTGACATGCAGGGAGTGCGGGGCGATTTATCACGTGAAGAACATCCCGCCCAAGAAGGATGGGGTGTGTGATGTGTGCGGTGGTGAACTCTACCAGAGAGAGGACCAAAAGAAGGAGGCGGTGGAGAGAAGACTGGAGCTGTACGAGAAGAGGACAAAGCCGCTCATTGAATACTATCGTAAAAAGGGAATACTGGTGGAGGTGAATGTTGAAGGTGACAAAGACGAGGTGGCAAAGAGGATAGATAAGGTGATAAAGGAATTTCTGCGAAAGAAGGGGGTGTAAAAATGGAGAGGACATGCATAATCATAAAACCTGACGGCGTGAAGAGGAATCTCATAGGGGAGATAATAAGGAGACTGGAAAAGGAAGGGTTGAGCGTGAGGGCAATGAAGATGATAAATGCGGAGATCGAAACCCTGCGAAAACATTACGCCGCGCATGTCGACAAGCCATTCTACAAAGGGCTGGAAGAGTACATGACCGAAGGTCCTGTTGTCGCGATGGTGTTCGAGGGCTTCGATGCGGTCCAGAAGGCGAGAGATTTGATAGGGCATACCGACCCGAGCAAGGCAAAGAAGGGAACGATACGCGGGGACCTCGGGGAAGATTCGCTCGAAAAGGCCGACAGGGAGGGAAGAGGTCTGCGAAATCTGGTTCACGCCTCAGGAACGAAAGAGGAAGCCGAAAACGAAATAAAGATATGGTTTGAGGAAGAGGAGATACTGGGGTGAATGTAGTTATTGTGTTTCAACAATAAACAGATGTATTTTAAGATTATTTTTAACTTTGTGCGACCAATTAATAATTGGGGGTTCATTTGATTGATTGGCTGAAGGAGTTGGACAAGAGAGGTTTATTGAGAGGTAAATTTGAAATAGTCCCTATTAGAATAGGAATGCCAGGTACTCCGGAAGAAGGTTTGATATTTGGTGTCGCTAAAAGGAAAACAAAATATGCCGTGAATGCTATAAGATTTTACAGAGATAGAAAAACAGGTCAAATTTTTATGGGATTCTTTTCAGAACGGGCAGGAAAAAAACCAATAACATATAGGAAAATTACAGGGTCCAACTTGTTGTCTATTCTCAGGTCTATTGAATTCAGAGACAGAAAACTCGAGGAAAAGAAAAGTGATCTAATAATGTTATTGACAAAAGGCACCACTGATATTGTCCCGGTTGGAGAAAGAAGTATTGTGAAGTGGCGTAAAGGAGAAATCGTTAAAAGAGGACCCGTTGATATTGTTCCGGTTGGAGAAAGAAGTATTGTGAAGCAACCTAAGGGACAAATCGTTAAAAGAGGACCCGTTGATATTGTTCCGGTAAAAAAGAAAGACGAGATAAAATGGAGGGAATCTCCACCCCCCGATGGTTACCTTACAGCAAGGGCAGTACTTCAGGTCGGCGATAAGGAACTGGAAGTTAATGCTGTCCTAGAATGGCCAAAATTTTTTCCAGAAAGTCTTGTCAATCGAAAAATACCATTCGAGAATGTGAGTGTCCCACCAGGAAGGTATGAGCTTCTGGCAAGGTATGATAGCCCGGAATACGGACCACTAAAAGACAGAAAAATAGTTGAGGTTAACTCAGGTGATGAAACTAAAGTTGAATTCAAATTCACAGTCCCTGAGAAGGGAACCAAAAC
>CAZTCK010000009.1:0-17441 GCA_964612625.1 uncultured archaeon
GCATCTCAATTCCCTTTTTGACATGCGCTGTCATGTCTTTCCCCTAGTCAGTAAAACCCCACCATCACCCTTACCAGGTCAATCACCGCGAGCGGCCCTATCACGAACCAGTAGAGCCTGAAGACGTTCGAAATCCTGAGTCTCGCGAACACGACCCTGAATATCGTGAGCACGAACAGCAAAATGATAGAGTAAACACCAAACTCCGCGAGGGTTCGCGCTCCGAGGAAGAAAACGGAGCCGAGCGAAATGAGCGTCCAGAAACTCGCCGCCCTCGCGAGCTCAAACATCGCGAGTCTCGGTCCGCTGTACTCGGTGTACGGACCGGCGACGATCTCCTGCTCCGCTTCAGGGACGTGGAACGGGGGGAGAGAAAGCTTTCCCAGAACCCCCATCAGAAACGCGAACAGCGCAAAGGGAAATGCGAAAGCGGAAACAGGAATGATTTCGAAGTTCGTAAGAAATCCTATGGTTACGAGGGAAACGATGAACGGGAATTCGTAAGAAACCATCTGCGTTATCTCCCTTATGCTCCCTATGAACCCGAACGGGTTACCGGTGGCGAAACCCGCTATTGCAAGAAAAGCGGTGGACATCACAAGGAAGTATATCACCACGAACACATTCCCCTCGAACGATACAGCGCCCGAACCCACCGGAACGAAAACCATCACGGTCAGAACAGAAGCGAAAGAGATGACAGGACACAAAGTCATGAGGAATCCCGTCGCATTTCTCGGTGAAATGTTCTCCTTCGAAAGGAGTTTGAAAAAATCGAGGAATGGCTGCCATAGTGGAGGGCCAACCCTGTGCTGCATGCGCGCCGCGACCTTCCTCATAACCCCGAGGTAGAGGAACCCGAAAATGAAAGCCGAAACAAACCCGGGGAACACAAGTGAATGGTAGGCGAAGTCAAACATCATCCCTCCTCCCTCATACGTCTTACCTCCTCCTTTGTCACTATCCTTTCTCTCCCGGTTTCCGTGTCCACCACAGTCATGCGGTCCGCGCACGAAAAACACGGGTCGATGGAGGCGATTATGACGGGAACATCGGGTATTTCGTAACCCCTCAGAATCTCATCGAGTATGTGAAACGTTTGGTACGTGGGCGTTCGTATCTTAACCCTGTACGGCCTGTCCCCGGCCGACTTCATGTAGTATATCAGTTCGCCCCTCGGGGCTTCAACCCTTGAAACCGTTTCCAGTCCCTCTTTGATTTTTATGACAGGAGGAACTTTCACAGCAATCCCGCCCTCCGGGAGCGAAAGAAGGGAATCCTGTATGAGTCTTACCGATTGCAGACACTCCTTCCACCGGACCACACATCTTTCAAGAACATCGCCCCCTTCCCCGGTAACGGGCCGGAACTTCAAATCCCTGTAAGCGAAGTATCCCGTTTCCCGAACATCATAATCTATCCCGGACGCCCGGACGTTCGGGCCGACCGGTGAAAGAATTTTCGCCTTCCTCTTCGAGAGATAGCCCACGTGACGTATTCGGTTTTTCACGGACGTATCCGTTTTGAAAAGCCGGAGGTAATGACGAATCCTCTCCTCGAGCTTCTCGAGGTTCTCCTCCATCTTCCTGATCTGCCCGAGGTCGATATCCCTCCTCACCCCGCCTATGACGTTCATGGCGAAGTGAACCCTGTTCCCGGTTAACAACTCCTGCAAATCCATCGCCAGCTCCCTGTCCCTGAATATGTAGTGGAAGAGCGTGTCCAGGCCCATCTCCCAGGCGACCACGCCCAGGGCGAGCATGTGCGAATGGATTCTTTCGATCTCCCCCACAGCGACTCTTATGTAATTCGCCCTCTCAGGGATTTCAAGCCCCATCAAACGCTCAATACCCTGGCAGTAACAGGACGTATGGTAAAATCCGCATATCCCGCATACCCTCTGGCTCAAAAACACACCTTTTGCCCACCAGCGGGATTCGAACGATTTTTCGATTCCCTTGTGGTTGTAACCGAGAACAAGCTCGCTCCCTACAATCGTTTCCCCCTCAACCCTCAGTTTTATGTGAACCGGCTCGACAAGAGCAGGGTGCTGCGGGCCGAGAGGGAAGAGATAATCGTGCATATAATTAATTATCAGGATTATATAAAAACAAATCTCCGGAAGCGGGAGACGTTACGCCACATCGCTCCCGACTTCTATCTCGCCATCTACCGTCACGAGCCTTACGTTATCACCCTTCACAGCTGCGAGCAGCATACCTTCAGACGTCACCCCGCGAATCGTGGCGGGCTGCAAATTCGTGAGCACGACAATTTTCTTCCCCACAAGCTCTTCCTTTTTGTAGTTTTTCTTGATACCTGCAACGAGCGTGATCTGTTTTCCCCCTATATCCACCTCGAGCTTGTAGAGCTTGTCCGCCTCGGGTATGTCATCCACCCGCAGTATCTCACCAACTTTCAGCTCAAGCTTCTCAAAATCCTTGATATCCACCGTCATCCCCATCACCTTTTATTGAATATGCAGGCGCTATTTAAATTATTTATTAGGGCGAACCGATAATTAATAATTATGAGGAGGGTCTGGGGTTTTCTGTTCCTGCTGCTGTTTTCCTTTACCTTTTTAAACGGAATTTTTGCAGGAGAGGCAGAGGCCATAAGCGTCACAATAATACCCGAGGTGGTCTCCGTGAACTCCCCGCTTCTCATCAAAGTCAACCCCGAAACGAGCGAAAAACCCATCCGCATAACATGGGCTGTTTACAATACGGGAAACATAGGGATAGGCTCGTTTCCTGTAGTTGACGGAAACGGGATATGTTATTTTTCGAATGATGACGGAAACGCAACCTGCGGTCCGTCCCCCTTCTTTCAGGCCGGGGAAACTGAACTTTACATATACGTCGTAACCCCTTCCGGGGTTGAGAACAAGACCGTCCCGCTGAACGTGTCTTCGTCCGCGCTTTCGACACAATCCGTGAACAGGGAGGACAACACGGTCTACATGTACTTCTACGGAAAGAGGGACTGGATAAAGTACAGCATTTACAAAGAAGACCTGGGCATTTACCAGAGCGAGAGGGCGCTCGAATACAACGTGAGCGAAGGGAGATACAAGGGAAAGATAACCCTGAACCCCGGGGTTTACTACTTTGCCTTCCTTGCAAACAACAGCGGGACGTACGAAAGTGCGCTTAAAAGGATAGAGATTCCTTCAGGCGATTTCCTGATGATACAGACAGACAAGGATGAATACTGGACCGGGGAAAAAATAAGGATAACGGGAACAACGAATGCAGACAGCGTGAGCGGGGCTGTGTACTTCCCGGACGGCACGAAGGCGAAGGACTTCACCGTCAGCGTGGGCGGGGACAACACATTTTCTTACGAATTCTCTGCGAGCAGTGACTGGCCGGAAGGAGAGTACGAAATAAAAACAGCCCACCCTCTTCCGAAAACCGTAAAATTCTCGATAACCGAATTTTTCGAGGTTACGCCCGAATCCGTTTCGGAGAAGGTGAACAAATCAGAGGATTTTGAAACGCAGATAGAGGTGAAAAACCTCAGGGACAACGCCACCAACATAACCGTAAACGTCACGGGGGATATTAAAAGCGAATACGTGAGCCTTTCCAAAACCTATCTGAACCCCCTCGAGACGGCAAGCATCACCCTGAGCATAGAAGGTGTGGAATCGGATATAGAAGGGGCGGTGCTGGTTAAAACCCCCGGAGGTCTGGAACTCAGCATACCGGTTTCCATATCCGTGACAGAGGCAGGAGCAGAATGTGCGCCCTGCCCTGAGGGGGGGAGGGCGCTGGAAATAGAGAGGGATTACACAGTATGGTCCCAGGAATGCCTGGCAGGGGAGGAGATAACGGGTTCCATACTTCTCAAGAACAACGGAGACTCCGAGCTTTCTGATTTTGATTACGAGGTCACCGATTTGTACACGGGCGACCAGAGCATTGAATCCCTGGACAGCTTTGGATACGTGGACGTTCCGGTGCAGGATTTTTCGATTGGGCCGGGGGAGTCTGAATACATGGACATAACGATAACACCCACCAGCGCCGGCAGATACCAGGGGCTGATAACTCTTAAAAGCGGAAGTGAATCAGCCTTTGTTTTCGTGGACCTGAACTGCATCGAGAACATAACAGAGGACATGGACTCTCTTTCGGCAAGACTTGCTGAGGTCAACCCCCCGGAGGATATCTGGGAGGATATAAATAACGAACTCTCCCAGGCACAGAACGCCCTTACCCTCGGGAATTACCAGGCGGCAAAGGAGTATTACGAGAGGGCAGAGGCAAAAATAGAGATACTGGAAACAGCAGGAGTCTCGCAGCCCGCTGACTTCACATGGGTGATCATAGTCGCAGTAATTGCGATAGTGGCTGCTGTTTTTCTCTGGTACTTCAAATTCAAAAAACCCCAGCCCCCAGAATACGGGGAGGAGACTGAAGACCTCGAAGGTTTCTGACAATTGAAACCACACGTTTTTCCATCGGTTTCTCCGAGCAGAACAAATGGCTTTCGCATTTGCAGTCTGAACACCCGAAATTCCTGACGCATTCGAACTCCTCCCTGAGTTTTCCCGCCACCTCGCATTCCATCTTACCGGATTCGAAATAAATCACGCCTTCCGGTTTCGCCCACTCCAGAAAATAGTCAATGTGCCAGAATTTCTTTTTGTTCCTGCTGAAATGCCTTTCTATCCGTTTCTCGAGCGAATTCAGCCCCGAGCCCACATACGCGTAATAACCCTTTCTGAAGCTTACGAACCCCAGCGAACCTATCCTTATCCTTTTCGGTTTCTCCAGTTTTATCAAAAGCACGTACGTCCCTTTCACGCAATAAAATTCGGTGCGGGGACAAAAAAGTTTTTAAAAGAAGATGTAACTATTATAAAGTGATATAAATGACCGAAAATTCACCGCTCATCCTGCTGGAGGGGATGCTGAAGGAGGAGGGTGAAACATTCACGCTCCCTTATGTGGAAAACGGGGAGATGAAAGACTACGCCAGAATCAGACTCGAGGTATACAAAAAGGGAAAGGAAAAATACGAAGCACCCGAAAACCTTCTCTACGTGACCCTCCCTCCGGGAACGAGTCTTGAACTGGGTGAATACGAAAACTCTGCTCCGTTCACCCTGGCAACCGGGGAGTTTGCAGTTGCCAGGATAAAAAAAGGAAGACCTTACAAAGTAAGACTTCCCAGAGACGGAACCCGTTACCACACAATTGAAATGCTCAGGGAATTCGAGAGTGAATTGTTTGATGAAGGAATTGAAAAGTGGGAAAGAAGGGAAAAACTTTTCATACTGCCGGGTGCTACAGTGTACCCGGAAAGCTGCGCGCAGAAAATTCCAGGATGGGTTGCAGGATGGTGGAACGGCTCACCCGAACTCCATTTCGCCTACTCAAAATATGAAGGACCGAGAAAAGAAGAGAAAACCCACTCCCACAGGAAAATAATCGAACCCTACATGGGAATTTCCGGTGAAGGCAGGCTTCTTGTGAGGATCGGGAAAAGGGAGGAAATTCTCCCGTTAAATGAGGGAAAAATAATCATACCCGGTCCGGGAATCCCCCACAAACTGGTTTTCAATGACGTGAAGTTCCCCTTCACCCTTTACGTCCTCAATTACTCCGCCACTGGAAAGCCCGGGAACCGGTCCGGTATCACTTCCCGAAGAACCTTCTGACAGCGGGGTGCATATCCTCGATATGCTGCATTGCGATTTCCTCATACAGCTGGTAAACTATCATAACAGCCAGCAGTATCCCTGTCCCGGTTCCCAGCGCCCCTGTGAAATCGGCAAAAGCCGCCAGAAATCCAACAGCTGCTCCGCCAAGTACAGCCAGCGCCGGTATGTAACGGTTGAGGACGCGTTCGATTATCCTTATATCCCTCCTGAAACCGGGTATCTGCATGCCCGTGGACTCTATCTGTGAAGCAACACTTTTTGCGTCCATGCCGGCTGTATTCACCCAGAAGACCGAGAACATGACAGCCCCGCCTATCATGAAGACGGAATATACCAAAAGCCGGGCAACATCCGTGAGTGTTATGGTGGCGAGCGCTGTCAGCCCAAGGGATGAAACACCTGCATACCATACAAGAGCCCCCGCAACCCCGGAAATGAGAACTATCCTGAAACCCCCGGACCTCTTGGTGAAGTAGACAAACAACGCTCCCAGGAGGGCGAACAATCCTATGGATATCATAAGCCCGGATATGGCAGCGTTTCTCGGTGGCATGAGGAAGTAAATCAGTCCGCCCACAGGATTCCCCTGGGAATCGAAAACCCCGAGCCACTCATTTCCTCCTCTTTCTGACAGGATACGGGCAAAAACCTGCACGTTCGCCAGAAGCGCTGCAATCAGTATGACAGGGATGTTTGAGGTGTAAAGGAATTTCAGGGGCCATCGCCTCCCGAAACCCCTCACACTCGAAAACGCCAGGGGTATCTCCACGCGTATGGCCTGGGAGTAAACCACGAGGAAGAAAACTATAATTGTTGCGATAAGGGGGAATATGGTCAGCATGGCTCCAAGGGGATCCCCTGACCCCAGAAGAATTCCGGCATTTGGAATCACACCGGACGGCGGGTTGTTGATTCCGGTTGACAGCGTTCCGTCTGCTGTCAAGGGGTTCAGGGCGCGGATAATAATAGTCTTTGCCACACCGGCCACTATGAAGAGACCCACACCTGAACCGAATCCCCATTTCGAAACCAGCTCGTCCATGAAAATCACTATCCACCCGCCCATAGCCAGCTGCAAAACAACAACAGGGAAGAACCCCGGCTGGGCTGCGACTGCCCCGAACGCAACGTAAACATATCCTTCAAGAAGGCAGAACAATATAGCCAGCAGTTTTTGTGTCCCCTGGAAAAGCGTTCGTCCTTTATCGCTTGAGAGGTCCCACGGTATGATTTTCGATCCCACCAGAAGCTGAAGGATAATGGATGCCGTGACTATGGGTCCGATACCGAGCGTCATCAGCGAGCCAAATGTCGAACCGAGGAGAATTTCAAGGTAACGGAAATATTCGTAGTTGGTCTTTGAAATCCCGTATATCGTTATCTGCGTCATCACGTAGTAAACAATCAGAACTATTCCCGTCCACTTCAGTTTCTCCCTGAATGTCTGCCTTTTGATGGGTTCGGAAACCCCCGGCAGTTTTTTCAGGACCCCGATATACGCGTCTTCCAGGCCCATAGAAATCCTTTGAAAACACTTTGAATATAATATTTATAAAGTTTGTTAAAATAACTTTCCCCGTCCTGTTCATACATTGCAGAAACAGCAGGAAGTCACTCCATCACAGCCTTCCCGCCCGCCTTCTCTATCCTTTCCTTCGCCAGACGGGAAAACGCCCTTGCCTTCACCACAAGTTTTTTCGTTACCTTTCCGAATCCCAGAACCTTGTCATATCCCAGTTCCGAAAGGTCTATTTCATTCCTGTTGCCAGCGAGGGTTTCCAGCTCCTTCAGGTTTATTGCCCTTACGGGCCTCGATGTCTTTGGTATGAATCCCCTTTTCCCCAGATGTTCCCTTTCATAACGCAGAATCCATGATTTTCTGTGCTTTTTCGAGCCCGAATACCCCTTCCCGCCTCTGTGACCTTTACCTCTCCATTTCTTCATGGTGCCCATTCCGCAGGTTCTTGTCCCCCTCTTTTTCTCTATTTTTTTCCTCTTTCCCATGTTATCACATCATCCTTTCCAGCAGTTCGTTTATCTTCTCCCCTCTGTAGCCCAGTGCTCCCTTCGGATAAGCCTGCTTTATTCCCTCGTAACCCTTTCTCGGGGGATTCATCCGGAACACGGGTTTGAGTCCTTCGATCTCCTTCAGACTCTTCGCCTTTTTTATCTTCGAAAGGACCTCCTTCACCTCCTTCCCGGTAAGTTTCCTGTCCCCTGTCATTCTCCCCCTTTCGGAGAGAAGTTTCTCAAGTGTCCTGTCGTTTATCTCGCCCCATGTAACAAAATCCTTGACTTTCTTTATCATCCCCTCGATTTTCGGGTCTTTCCTCACGAGAACACAGTGATTCACCCTTGTGAGCCTCAGCATGCGCAGGGTGTCTTTTATCTCCTTCCGCACGTTTACGCTTCCCCTGACCCTTACAACAGCGTACATCATGCATCCCCCTTTGTCCTGCTCAGATTCTTCAGTGCCTCGAAAATAGCGAATGCAAGGTTTATCCTGGTGGATGTCATTCCGAATGTCTTCACCCACACATCCTTTATCCCGGCAAGTCTGAGAATTTTCTTGGCCTCGTCTCCTGCCACTATCCCCACCCCTGTCGGAGTGGGAAGAAGTTTAACAACAACAGAACCAACCTTTCCTTCTGTCCTGAAGGGTATGGAGTGCGTTCCGCCGCAGTTGCACTCCCATGAACCGCAACCTCTTCTCACGTTTATCACGTTTAGTTTTGCCTGGTCAGTCGCCTTTTCTATCGCTACCCTGTGCTCGTTGGATGTCGCCCTTCCAACACCCACTATTCCGTCTCCGTTCCCGACAACCACAACAGACGTAAGCTTGAACCTCCTTCCTGATTTGTGCATTCTCGCTGTCATTCTGGTCGGAGTTCGTCTTATCCCGCCTCCCTTGCCCGGTGTGCCTCCTACATAAATCAGTTCTACCTTGAGGTCGGGGACAAGGTAATCCACTATTTCCGGTTCTAATATTATCTCTCCGCTTCTGAGAACCTCCTTGAGGTCTTTGTACTTTCCCGCGACAACGTCTTTTCCAAGCTGTGTTTTGGGAATCCACTCGGTCAGCTCTTCTTCCACCTTCTTCACAACCTCTTCCTTTACTTTTTTTTCTATCTCTTCCGGTTCTTCTGCGGGCTCCTCCGGTATCTCCTCTTCCGGAACCTCGGCAACCTTTTCCAGTTCTTCCTCTTTCTCTATTTCCTTCCTGGTTTCCTCATGTTTTGTTTTCTTCTCCTTTGTCATGAGAACCGCCTCGGGTTTATTCCTTATTATTGAATTGTTTATATTTATAAATTTAGGGGACCGGATTTAGCGTGCGTGCAGCGTTTTGGCGTTTTCTGCTCTTCAGTCTCCCTTGTACCTCCTCCTTTTCCTGATTTTTTCTATCCTCTTCAGCACGATTTCCGCGTTTGAATAATTCTGACTGTAAGTTTTTAAAATCGTTTCCCAGCATTCATGGAGTACGCGGAAATGAGTGGACTTCAGGGCCTCGTACAGCAAAAACAAATCAACAGCCTGGTCTTCCACGCGTTCCGAGAACTTCCCTAAACCGAAGTCTATGAGGTAAACTTCCTTCCCCCCGAGAATCATGTTCGAGGTTGTCAGGTCCCCGTGGATTATTCCTTTCGCATGCAGCTTCGCCACAATTTCCCCTATTTTTTCGCACACCCCTCTCCGCTCGTCCGCTTTCATCCCGTTCAATACATCCTTGAGTTTTTCTCCTCTGATGTACTCCATCACAAGCCTGAAATCGCCTTCTACCCGCGTCCCCGGTATGTTAACCCCTGCATTTCTCGCTCTCTCCATTAGCTTTGCCTCGCTCTTCGTCCTTTGTTTCCGTATTTTCCTGTCGAGTTCGGGAATGCGGTAGCCCTTCGAAATTCTCTCCTTCACAAGCTCGCCATCTCTGAGATAGAGAACCGCTTCCGCTCCCCTCTGGATGATTTTGTGCATAAGAAATAGAATGCAAAAATATCTATAAATTGATTCTTTTGAAGTTTCTGTCCATAGCATTTACTATCTTGTTCGGGTTCCCGCTTGCGGGTATATAAATCTCACCGAGACCCCTTAAAACCCCGCCGGTTTCCTCAATGTAGTGTATTGGAAATACGCCTATGTTGCCATTGAGAAATTCCAGCAACACCGCATTTGCTCCTTCCGGTATCTCAACGCGCCCGCACCCGTTCAGGTTCAAAATTTTTCTTTTTCCTACAAGCCATCCGTACGTTCCTTCGCTCATAATTGTCCTATAACGCCGTTATATTTAAAAATTTTTCGTTCGCGCACACATGTTACATCCTCCACAATTCGCACGTCTTGCATATCCTCTGAGAACTCGGCTCCCCGCACTTCGCACATCTCGTGAGTTTCACACCCTCTCTCTTCACAATTTCCCTCACGTGCGGAAGGAGTTTCTCGAATGTTTTAAGAACGGAAAATTTTATTCCGGGGCTCTCCGCTTCGAGGTCGTTCAGGAAATCCCGCACCCGAAACCTCGGACCCTCGAGAAACGGACATTCATCTTCCTGGACTTCGAGACCTGAAAGAATCGCGTAAAGCCCTATCTCCTTCTCCGGTATTTCGCGAAAGGGCTTTATCCTGGGAACGAAAAGCTCGTGCGAAACAACCGCTTCTCCCCCCATGCGCGCGAGACGGACGAGATCGCCCCGTATATAGTCCATCATTATTCCCTGAATCTCGTCGTCCAGATTCATTCCGAAGCAGATTTTATTCGCTCCCAGTTCTCTCGCCTTCCTGTTGAGCAGCCAGCGCCTCGCCAGTCCGCAATACGTGCATGCCGTTCCCTCCCATCCCTCGGATTTCTTGATCTCCTTAACCTTCTCCGTCAGCGTTTTCCCGAATTCCTCCCTGAACGAGAAAATATGATGTTCCACACCAAGGGATTCGCAGAGTTTCCTCGCTATTTTCAAACTCTCGTCCCTGTATCCCGGAATCCCCTCGTCTATGGATATTGCGAAAAATTCAAGGTCCTTCCTCTTCCCGAAAATCTTCTTCATCACATAGAGAACCGCGGACGAATCCTTTCCGCCGGAGAGAGCGAACGCGATTCTGTCCCCCCTCCTGACCATGCCGTACTTCCTGATGGTCCTCCTGACCTTATCCTCTATACTCCTCACGAAGTGCCTCTCGCAGAGGTAGAGGCCTTCATACTTCCGGTGAAAAACCGCCTTCCTTCCGCACTTCGAGCACGCAAAACCCGGCATATTTAGAGAAAGAGCGGGAGGAATTTAAAAGCGTGAGCGAAAGATTTATTAACTACTGAATTATAATGAAAATATGGAATTTTGCTTTGAGAAGCCCGCGAGAGAAAATGTTGAAGGGTATATCAAAACCCTCAACAGCTCCCAGATTTATCTCGAGACTATGGGACCCTGGGAGGAGGTGGTCATAACCCCGGAGGAATACGGGGATTTCATCAGGAAAGAACTTTCCGAAAGAAAGAAAAAGAATTTGGAACATCTTGAATGGATTACGAACTTTTTCATGGGCAAACTCCACCTGGGCAAAGCCGAGAAAACCCAGACGTTTGAAAACTACAACATGTTCAGGGCAGCCATGTTCGAAGAACTGAAACGGATGCCCGGCATGGAGCTGGAAGTTGACCTCAGCCACTATGAAAAGAACCTGAAAGATATAGACAACAGGATGAAGAATGAAAAGAAACCCTACCTTTCAAAGGAAAATGTCCGCATAACAGTACACGATTTCTCGGGGGAAAAGGGCCTTCTCCTGTTTACAGGGCTCAAGAAAGAGGACAGGGCAATTTACAAAATCGCCAAGAATCTGGTTTTCGCTGAAAAGGAGGCGAAGGAGAAGAAATTGAACGGAAAGGAAAGGAGGGATTTCTTGAGAAACCGGGCCTCTATAGATGACATGACCAGAATGAGAATCGTGATATTTGCCCCCCTCAAAAGCGGGAAATATCTGAAGCCCCTCTTCAGGACACTGAAAAATAATTTCAATGTAACAAATCCCCATGAAGGCTACAAAAATGAACCGTATCCTAGATACAAATTCGTCCTGAAACCTCCGTGGGAAGAATACATACCCTGTGACAACATATCCCTTCACCTGCTGGGAATCAGAGGATTTTTTGAAGACCTTTTTGGCGATTCAGCCCATCCCATATACAGGAGGAGATTCTACAACAAATTGTATACCGAAAACGGGGTGTACGAGTTCAGCAAAGAAGAAATGAAAAAAATCGAGCAGCTTGCAGGCAATGCGTTCGAATTTTTAGGTCTGAATTTTTAGAACAGGCTTCGAAAGAATCCTGTTCAGGGAGTTTATCCTCTCGCGAACCTCACTCCTGTCAAATTCTGTTTCGGTTACTCCTGATTTTTCAGCAATCCACTGAGAAACGTGGTAGTTCCAGAGGAAGTACATGTAAGAATCAACGATGTCGGATATCTCGCTTTTGCTCAGGTTGGAAAGAGACTCGCTTTCAAAATACATGAACCTGCTCTTCGTATCGCACGGAAGGTACTTTATAATTTCCCACCCTCTCTTCCTGCGCACCATTCTCAGAATGTCCCTGACCAGCGACTGCTGGACAAATCTGAGCGGACCGTATTTGAAAGAAGCCTGACCCTCTGCAGGGTTGTAATACGAGACCCCTTCTTCAAGGGAATAATGTCTCACGGACCTGTTCCTGAACCTCTGCTCACCGGAGAGCATAACCTTTCTGTATTCAGCCCTCCTCTTTGTTAGTCTCTCTATTATCCTTTTCCCTTCTTTGCCTCCGATCTCTTCGCATATCTTCCTTTTCGCCTTCTTCACGAGAGAGACGTCGCCAAATATGTACAGCGAATCAATAACCCTGGAGGGGAAAACCCTGTCTTTTTCGTTCCTGAAATAACTGAGAATGTCGCAGTTCAGGTTCTTGATTTCCTTGATGTCTTCAAAAACCTCTCCCCCGCCGTATCCGTTTATGGTTTTCTTCACCATCTCGAGTTCGGGCTCGAAGTCTGTGAAATGTTCCGTGTAGAGCATAAAGCCCATCTTTGCTTTTCCGTTCTCCAGCCTTCCGTCGCTTCCCGTTATAGCCAGCGTGCAGCCGCACTCCGGATGGAGGTCTGTCCCGGAACACTCGCGAAAAAGATGCGAGCGCAGCGCGTTTATTCTGGAGCGGTTGTAATTGACATTGCATGAAAAATATTCATCATACCTTAAATTTCTCGGGTTCGGCGGCCCAAAAATTTTGGCGTAAGAATTTTTCATTTCAAAAGATTTGTAGCTTTAATTTTATAAAATTTAACTTCCTCTTTTGAGCATCTCTTTCAGTCTCAACCCGTCCTCGTAACAGCTCACGTTGTTGAAGAGGACATAAACGGGTTTTTTCTGTTGTTTTACCTTGCCTGCGAGGTTCTTCAGCTCCTCTTCCGAGAACTCGTAGTTGTACATGCTCGGCCTCCCGAAACCGTGGAGACGGTAGTAAACCAGACGTTCGGAATAAAAACACTCCTGCCTGAAGGGGTCAACGCACTGATTTAGCCCGAACTCGGAGAACACGCTCCTCACGATTTCCTCCGTCCAGTCCTTTGCCCACCTGACCTCCCACACGAGAACGAAGTCTTCCCTGTCGATTTTCCTGAAAAAGTCCCCTGCTTTCTTAAGGTTTTCCCCGGTCGGCTTGAAACTTGCAGGACTCTGGAAGAGGAGGACTTTCGCCCGCAGTTCCTTCGCGACCTCCTTCATCCGTTCAAAGGCCCAGAACGCCTGCTTCCCGAAAGGGTTTTTATGGGTGACCAGCTGTGAAACCTTCAGGGTAAACTCAAACTTTCCGTTTATTTCATCTGCCTCCTCCCTCCACTTCCTCGCGGTCGGGAGCTTCGGAATCCTGTAGAACGTCGAATTGATTTCCACAAGGTCAAAGAGCTTCGCGTACACCTGGAGCTTGCTTTTGAACTTCTTCTCCCAGCCGGGGAAATATTTTTTCGCGTTCAGGTACGACCAGCCGCAGTTCCCGATTTTCACGCTCAGAATTTTCACCCGCCCGAAATTATCCTTATGAGTTCGAGTTCATCATTTTCCTTCACGCCTTCCTCCTCCAGAAGTATATCCCTTCCCCTCCTCACTATAACGGTTTCCGGGTTCGCCCCGACCTTCCTCACCACGTCTATGACTTTCGCTTTTTCCGGAATTTCAACCTTCTGTTTTTTCCCCTGAAAATGAACGAAGATAATCATAACTTTAATATAAAGAATCGATATTAAATAATACATACGCTGGGGTGGCCGAGCCCGGTTCAGCGCACTTCGCATTCGCGAAGACGGGCCAGAGGCGGCGGACTCGAGACGGATGAAAAGAAGGTTGACGTTCGTTTATGAACGTCTTTCGAAACCTTATGACTGCATGACATCCGCTGGGCGTAAAAGGCGAGGGATTGACGTTCGCGAGCGAACGTCCTTCGAAACCTTTCGCTTGCGAAAGCCCGCGCAGGTTCGAATGAGCCTTTTTTCAAGAAAAGGCTCAAGCGAAAAGGAGCTTCGCTCGTAAACTCGCTCGCTTCCGATGGAAGTCGACCGGAATGAAATGGAGGGAGGCTCCTTCTTGCTTAAGCTTCTTTTTGAAAGAAGCTTCCGGGAATCCTGCCCCCAGCGTAATCTGAACTGCGTGGCGCAGAAAACTGCGCCCGTGGGTCTTCTAAATTTACAAATTCTAGAATCTGCAATTTCCGTAGTTGTAGGTCTTCATCCCATAACCGTTGTTTCTGAAATCGCATCTCCCCGGATTTCGCGGTCTTCGCTCGTACCTTTGGATAATCCTGACTCTTTTCAAGTGAGGCAGTTCCTCTCTTTCAACGTCAACTTCCGTTTCTTTCAGAACTCCCCTGAAGTTTTCGTAATCATCCTCGCAAAGCAGGGTTATGGCCTTGCCCTCATTTCCTGCCCTTGCGGTTCTCCCTATCCTGTGCACATACTGTTTGCTCTCCTTGGGAACGTCGTAATTGTACACATGGCTGACGCCCTGTATGTCCAGGCCGCGAGCCGCAACATCCGTGCACACGAGAATGCTGACTTTCCCTGAGTTGAACTGGTTCATAACTCTGTTGCGTTTGTCCTGCGAATAGCCCCCGTGAAGCGCCACTGCGTTCACGTCTGAGTTTCTCAGATTTTCCGTGATGAAATCCACGCCCCTTCTCGTATTGGAAAAAACCATTACAAGTCCTGATTTTTCCTGCCTGATGAGGTGCAGAAGCAGCGAGAATTTCATGCTTTTTGGCACATCGTAGTATACCTGCCTCAATTTTTTCGGGTCAACATATGAATCGACCAGAATTTCAATGGGATTTATCATATATCTTTCGGCAAGGCGGGCAACATCGTGCGTTATGGTCGCTGAAAAGAGAAGAGTCTGCCTGTTCGAAGGGCATTCATTTATAATCCTTTCCACATCTTCGAGGAAACCCATATCCAGCATTCTATCCGCCTCGTCCAGAACAAGAATTCTGACACCATTCAGGTTCATTGTCCCTCTTCTCAGGTGGTCGAGCACGCGCCCCGGGGTGCCGACAACAACATCGGCCGTTCTGATTCTTTCCATTTGCGGACCTATGGCAACGCCCCCGTAGACGGAGACCACGCGAAGGTTTTTGTGCCTTGAGAATTCTCTCAACGCGTTTGTGTTCTGTTCGGCGAGTTCCCTCGTTGGTGTAAGGACAAGCGATTGTATGCCTTTTCCGCTTTCGCAGGTTTTAATGACCCCTGCGCCAAAAACGAGCGTTTTGCCTGAACCTGTGGCTGAACCACCTATGACATCCCTTCCTTTAAGGACAGGTGGTATGGCCTTTCTTTGTATTTCCGTTGGCCTTTCAAACCCCTGCTCATTAATCGATTTTAAAAGGTAACCGACAACACCTAGTTTTTCAAATTCATTGATTTTAATTTTCATAATATTTTCAAGAAAAAGCGCTGATGACTTTTTCTGTTCCTCCTTGTTTGTTCCTTAAGGTTTGTTCTGAACCTTTATAAAGGTATGCATTCGCAAAACATCCGCAAAAACAACAAATTCAGCAGGATTTTGTATTTTTTCCGGCGTCCAGACGTTCTATTTTTCCTCCCGGCTCCCTTTCCGAAAATATCTCTGACCCGAAGCGGAAAATTTCGACATTTTCGTTCTTCCAGGCATCGGGCGGGAGGAACGCTTTCATGCACAGGTGTTCGAGATACGTTTTCGCATCCCACCCGTATTCGAGCGGAACCTGGGGAAGAAGCAAACCGGAATGCAGGCCGCTCTTTATGATCAAACCATCTTTTCCTATCCTTATCTTCCCGGGATACTCCTCCGGCTTCTTGACTTCGATCTTTTCGGGTTTGGTTAGTATAGAAACCTCCACCACTATTCGCCCGAGCTCGTCCTTTCCGAGGGGCGGGAACCTCGGGTCTCTCGTGGCGCTCACCGCGGATTCCCTTATCGCCTCTATGAGCGGTTTGTCCGGATAAGGCAGGCCGATACACCCGCGGAGCTCATGATCAGGGTATGTATAAAGTGTGGTGAAAACTCCTGACTTTTCCATAAAAATCCCGGAAACTCCCTCCGGAATCTCCGGAGTTTCCCCTTCCTTCACCCACATCTCAATGGTCTTCCTTGCGAATCTTACGGCAAATTCCCCTTCCTTGAGATTCATGCCCTCTCTCCTGAATATTTACCGAGAAGGAAGTTCATATTCCTGACAAAATCGTCAAATTTGTCCAGAGGGATTCTCGCTCCCGAGGCCTGGGGATGCCCTCCTCCTGACCCCCCTACTGCTTCAGCGGCCTCCTCTGCGAGATGGTTGAGCGGTACGGAGTAGTCACGGGAACGTATGGTTATATCCAGGTAGTTGTTCCTCGTGTGCACGGACAGTCCTATCCTGCTGTTCGTTGCTGTTGCCGCAAAGAGGGCAGAAGGACCACGAAAACCGAAAAAATGAACGTCCTTCACAAACCCCACATCCCCTGACTTTTTTGCACGTTTTTTAACGATTTCATACAGGTCAAACTCCTCGTTGACAACTCTCTTTGCGGCCTTCACGAGACCCGGAACATCCGATGGGTTGTTCCCGTTCGCAAGGGTTTGGGCTATGAGCCTTTTCGAGTCGTAATCGTCAAACTTCCTGTCCTTGATGCCCAGAACTATGGTGGAGGCCTCGAAATAAAGGGCGCGCGCATCCCAGTTTTTCATTCTCTCCTCCACGAATTCGGTGTGTTCGGAATAGTCTCCTATTGCCCCGTATATAGCAACCCATACTCTCTCCCTTGGAATTTCCTTCTGGAAATATCTGTATATGAGCTCTGACGCGCTCGCGTTGCCGCTCACGTACACGTCAAGCATGCTCTGTAATTTCTTTCTCGCGCTATCGGGCAGGGGGTGATGATCAAAGTAGAGTATTTCGCTTTTCCCGCTCTTCTCCCTCATGAGTTTCAGGATATCTGCCACGTCTCTTCTCGGGACTGCGATATCGGTTATTACTATGCGTCCTGCATCATGCGAATTGAGGTCGTCGTAAAAAGATACGGGTTTTGTGAAGAACACGCTTGCCCCCGGGAATTTCGAAAGCGCGATCGCCCCCGCGCATATCCCGTCCGTGTCGGCGTGTGTGAGAATGACAGTGGTTTTCATAATAGAGAAATTTGACACGATTACATATTAAAGTTACCCCGGCTTTTATATTGAACTCATATCCAAATATTTATCATGGTCGAATTCGTCTGTTCCAGGTGCGGGAAGACGTACGGGAAAACAGAAA
>CAZTCK010000010.1:0-13471 GCA_964612625.1 uncultured archaeon
CATGTTACGGGAGCCCCGCAATCCGGCAGGGCCGCCCCGGTGCCCATCCAGAACGCGAACACCATAACGAGCGAGAGGGCGGTCAGTGTGATTATGAGGTGTTTTGCGCTTTTTTTGCGGAAGCGGAAGAATTCTTTCGGCAACATCTGTTAGATAATTTGTCTGCATGATTTATATAAAATTTATAATAAATCAAATCATGCTATCGTCAGTTTCGTCATCCACAATCAGGGCGTGGAATTCTGGATGCGGGAGAGCATCTCCACGAAGCGGGTTTCGTTCCACACCAGCACGTGGTCCCTCAGAATGCTGCGGTGGAAGGGGTCTCCGGAGTTCCTGAGGAATGAGCGAACGCCCTCCACCTGAATCGAGTATTCCCTTCCGAGCGTAACGAATATTTCGGATAATTCTCTCCTCTCCCCTTTCCTCAGCTTCCCCACAACCATCACGTCCACATCGCTTTCACTTTCGGCTGAAAATCTTGCAAAACTCCCGTAAATCAGGCAGAATTCGGCCCCGCTTCCCTCAAACAGGTCCTCTGCCTGGGCAAAAATCGGCCCGAACTCTTTGTACTTCTCCGCAAATTCGTATTTCTTTTCAAGCTCTACCAGAACAAAAGTTATTCTCCCCAGAACAGACCTCAGGTTTGGTTCAAGCTCCCTGACATGCGGTTTCTTCCCTTTCCCCACCACCCTCTCCCTAAGAACCCCGAAGTGGACGAGTGTGTTAACGTAGTTCACCGCAAGATTCGGGGAGACCCTGGATTTTCGAATGAGTTCGGTCACGTTTATGCCCGGATTCATGTACACATTTTTGAGAATTCTGAACTTCGATTCCGTGGAAGGCAGGATTTTCTCAATCAAACACCTCACCCTCAACCCACTGCAAAAATTCCATTGCCAGTTCGAGAACGACTTCCGCATCCTTCCTGGTCAGTTTTTCCCACAAATCTACGTCATACTGGCTGATTTTCCTGAGCTGGAATGTCAGGTCTATGCTCACGGTGTCGGAGAACCTCTCGTAAACACCTGCCAGTTTCGAGAACAAATCCTTCTCGACGAGGTTCCACATCTTCAGGGCCACTATCAAACATGAATGGTCTTTCGAAAATACCCCCTTCTTCTTCGAGAGGAGCGCGTTTCCTGCATGGAATACGGCGTAGTAAGATTTCACAATCGTCCAGTCCCAGCACCCGTCTCCGAATTCGTCCACCGCTCTCGCGAGGTCGTGCTTGGCCTTTTTGAAATGCTTTTTGTAGTGACCTTCCACATCCTTTACGAACCTTCTCCTCCTTCTGCAGTTCTCCAAGAAGTTTGCCAGCCCCTTTTCCGTTTTCGGTAACTTTACTCTCACTCCGTTCAGTTTCATTATTACCACATTTGATAATAATTATTACCACATTTTATAATATTGTTTAATTTTTTGCAGGACTCCTATATAAACTTTTGCCTCCCGTCTTCCCCCACTCCACAATCAGGGCGTGGAATTCTTTGTAGAGGGGAACGTCTCTCGGAAGGTTTCGCTCGAAGAATTCGCGGAGCGATTCGTAATCCGTTTTCAGTCCGAACTTCTTGTCCCAGCCGAGATGGCGAACGAGTCTCCTGGTATACGCATCTATCACGAAATACGGACGTCCGCACGCGTAGAGAAGGATGGAATCCGCTGTTTCCGGTCCGATTCCTTCCACCCCGAGAAGTTCGCTTCTCTTCACGTTCTTCCTGAAATTCTCGAAGCCCCCGAAACTCAGAACGAACTCTGCCAGCGCTTTCAAACGTTTTGCCTTCTGTTTGTAGAATCCGGAAGGGCGAACTATCTGTTCAAGTTCTGTTTGTTCAAGGTGGAGTATGTCTGCGGGAGAGAGTATTTTGCGGGCAGCAAGATTATCCAGCGCTTTCTCAACGTTCTTCCAGTTCGTGTTCTGGGTCAGGACCGCTCCCAGGCAAATTTCCCATTCCTTCGGTTTGAAATTCCTGCCGGCAGGCCACCAGTTCTGCGGACCGAATTCCTCAAGGAGCTTCCTGTAAACAGAGAGAGGACTCATAAGATGTTTTTGGGTTTCAAAAATAAATTTTATCTCCTCCTGAGCGCGGAATAGAGGGCGTAGAACAAAACAAAGAACGGGAGGATTTCGAGTCTTCCGAGCAGCATGTCAGCCATCAGTATTAATTTCGCTAGGGGGTTCATGCCCGCTATATCGATTGTTGTCAGCCCGACTGTTCCCTCAGCGGAGGCGGAAACGAAGAACGAGTCTATCGGGGGGTGGCCCATGAAGGTGAGGGCGAGGGTGGAGAGGACAAGAACGAGTATGTAGATGAAGGAAAAGAGCGAAATTATGCTCAGTTCTTCCTCCCTCACAATTCTCCCCGAGAATTTGAACGGGATGACAGCGGAAACAGGGTAGGAAATCTTTTTGCTCACCCATATCATTGCCTTTCCCAGAATCCCCACGCGGACGAGTTTCAGGCCGCCGGCAGTGGAGCCGGCAAATCCGCCGGCTATCATGAGCATTATGAGCAGGAGTTTGGAAAGTTCGGGGTACGTCATATTCCCAAGCGTATACCCTGTTGTTGTCAGGGCGGAAAATGCGTGAAAGACCCCTGACCTCACCGGTTCCGGAGAGGAGAGGAAGGAAACGGAAAGCAGGAGGGAAAAGACCGCGATGAGAACCCAGAACAAACGGGTCTCGCTGTTTTTGACATATTCCGGGAAATCCTTTCTGAATATCCTGTTGTGAAGGAAAAACGAAGTTGAGCCGAGAATCATGAGAAATATTGCGACGATTTCCACGAGCACGCTGTTGTAGGAGCCGATTGAGCCGTTTTTCAGGGAAAAGCCACCGGTGGAAAGGGATGTGAATGTGTGGGTCAGGGAATCGAAAAGCGGCATGCCGGCAAGCGTGAGGAGAACCACACCCGCAGCGGTGTAAATCCCGTATATCATGAACATCCTCTTAACCGTGGAGTAAACCCCGGCCTCTATTCTGTGAGTCCCTCCTTCCGCCCGGTATATGTAATAGGAGGACATGCCCGGGGAGGAAAGGAGGAGAAGGAATATCACAAGTATGCCTATGCCCCCTATCCACTGGGTGAGAGAACGGAAGAAGAGGATGGAATAGGGAAGGGTCTCGGGGTTCACGGTCGTGAGACCTGTGGTGGTGAAACCGGAGACCGATTCGAAAACCGCATCTATCGGCTGAAGATGGTCGAGGTATGCTATTGAGCCTATCAGTGAAATCGTGACAAAGGTGATACCGGCCAGAACCATCGCAGGTCCCAGGGTCAGGGGCTCCCTTTCGAATTTCCTGCTGAGCAGCGTTCCGAGTGCAAGGGACACAAACGCCCCCAGAATGAAGGGGATGTACACCCCCTCCCCGTAAACAAAGCTCACCGCAAGCGGAAGGAGCATGAAAAAGGAGAGGGTTACGAGGACGAGGCCGAGATAGGAGAGGATGGATCTCCAGTTCATAATTTTATAATATCCGGCGGTAATAATAAATTGAATTCGAGGTAGAGTATGAAAGGATTCATGCACGTTGTCGAAATACTGCTCGCCGTGATGCTCCTGTTCTTCGTGTTCACTCAGTTTGCGAGCATACCGGCTGCCAGGGATGACTGGTCAAGGGTAAAGCTCTCCCTGCTCGCGAATGATATCCTGCAGTCACTGGAGAAGAGGGGAGTGAACTGGTTCAACGGAACCGAGATGGAAAGCGAACTCAACACCACGCTCCCGGACAACGTGATATACTCCCTCCTGCTCGAAAACATTATAAAGCCGGAGATAAGGATAGGGTGTCTTTGCGATGACAGCGAGTTCTCCGAGGTCGAGGGATTGCTTGAGCCGGGCTGGTTCGAAATAAACGGGGAAAGTGTGGTTTTCGAGACAACGCAGGTAACGGAAGAGGAGATGTTCTCCCTCTATTACGATGTTGTCCTGATTTACGGCAGCGAGGACCTGTCCTCCCATGAGTACGCCATGAGGAACTTCCTGGCTCACGGAAAGGGAGTCGTGGAGATATCCGACCCTGAAGTGGTGGATGATGTTCACAGAGACATCTTCGGCATGGATAACGGGGAGAAGGAGACAGCGGGGTTCGCCGTTAAATTTTCCTCCGCGAGCACGGAGGGCGGGAAGGAGATAAACAGAATTTACGATTACTTCACCCACATCCCTGTTTTTCACGATTCCTTTGAAAGTCTCAGGCAGTGGTCGGTGAGTTCCGGAAATGCAGAGATAGCGGACACGGGCAATCCGGGACCTTCCGTCATGCTCACGGGAAGCGAATGCTCGTCCGCAAACACCCTTATTTACACGCTCTTTTACAAAAATTTCAGAAGGGGCGAAATAGATTTCGATGTTTACCTCACGGACGGCTCCTCCCTGTTTGTGGGGTTCGGAAATTATCTCGCCTCTCTGTCCTCAAGCGAGAGTACGGGATACAATTCGTTCTACGACAGGTCTATGAACTCGATAGGGGAGAACAGCACGGACCTCACGGAACCCATGAGATGGACGCACGTGAAGATAGTGGTGGCCGGAGGGGAGATGAAACTTTACGAGGACGGAGAGGAGGTCGCAAAGGCGCTCGGTTCCCCGGATTCCCCGTCAAACATAACACTCTTCAACCTCTGCGGCGGGGTGTACGTGGACAACATGAGAGTCACGTTCGAGGAGTTGCATGAATTCCGGAATTTCCTTGAATCGTTCGAGAACATAACGCAGGCAGAGGGGGACGGGGACAGGGTGGTTCTGGAAGAGAGGGGCGGACCGCACGCGTGCGTGGTCAACTACAACGTGGAGGGCAGCGGGAGGACTGCCTGGCTCTCAGGGGAAGGCAGCCCGGATGACGATTACAGGACCCTTGTCAAATCCCTGATTTCGTGGGCGGCAGGGGACGAATACAGGGTGATAGGAGCGGATATTAGGAGGCCCGTGGCTTCTTACATTTACAAGCCCCTGAACAGGGACATGTTTCAGAACATGAAAATCACGCTCGAACTCGGCTATCTTTACTGAAAACTTTTAATACCGCCTTCTGAATATTTATTATGCACCACAGAAGAAACAGCGGGCAGCAGGGAATAGTAAGGGTCAGGATGCCCAGAGAAGGGGAAGTTCTGGGAGTGGTGGAGGAAATGCTCGGGGCAGGAAGGTTCAGGGTGAACTGCAGGGACGGCAACCAGAGGGTGTGCAGGGTTTCCGGGAAGTTCAAGAGAAGGCAGTGGATAAGGCCGGGGGATATTGTTCTCGTCCGACCGTGGGAGGTTCAGGGTGAGGAGAAAGGGGATGTCATATGGAAATACAGGATGGCAGAGGTTGAATGGATGAGGAGAAAGGGAATGCTCGAGGGTCTCGGATGAAATATTTAAGCGTGTGTTTTAATTAAATTTGTTATGATTGACATCGTCAGAATACCGGAACAGAGAAAGGGCGTTCTCATCGGAAAGGATGGTTCTGTAAAGAGGGAGATAGAGAAGAGAACGAACACAAGGCTCGCGATAAACGATGACGTGGAGATAGAGGGGGACTCGCTTGACGTCATGAAGGCGAAGAACATAGTGAAGGCCATAGGAAGGGGATTTTCTCCTGAAAAGGCATTCAAGCTGCTGAACGAGGAGTTCCGGCTGATAATCATAAGTCTGGGGAATGAAAGCGAGAAGAGCATGAGGAGGATATTTTCCAGGATAATAGGAACCGGGGGAACGTGCAAGAAGAGGATAGAGATGAGAACGCACACGGATATATGTGTTTACGGAAAAACCGTTTCCATAATCGGGAACTGGAGGGATGCGGAGAAAGCGGGAGAGATAATCGAGATGTTGATAGAGGGAAAGCCGCATTCCTACGTCTACAGGTGTCTGGAGGAAATGGCATGAGGGCTGAAGAGTTCGCAAAACAGCAGAGGGAGATTTCAATATCCGAATTTTTCGAGAAGAACCGGCATCTGCTGGGGTATGACAACAAGGTCAAGGCCCTGCTGATGATAGTCAAGGAAGGAGTGGACAACGCTCTGGACGCGACAGAAGAGGCCGGGATTCTGCCCGAAATCTATGTAAGGGTAAGGGAGGTGGGGAACGAGAGATACGAGATAGTGATAAAGGACAACGGGCCGGGTATTGTCAGGAACCAGATACCCAAGATATTCGGCAAACTCCTTTACGGCTCGAAGTTCCACCGCCTGAAGCAGAACAGGGGTCAGCAGGGGATAGGGATATCTGCTGCCACGCTCTACACCCAGCTGACCACGGGAAGGCCTCTCGAAATCGTGAGTTCAACAGGGGACGGAAAGGTTCACAAGTACAAGATAAAGATAGACGTGAGGAAGAACGAGCCCCTGATAGTCGAAAGCGCCGTGGAGGAGGGAGTGGACTGGAGGGGCGTCCAGCTGAGGTTCGTAACAGAAGGCGTGTACCGCGAGTACAGGCAGTCAATACCCGAATACATCAAGCAGACCGCTATTGCGAATCCCCATGCGCACATAATTTTCGATTCGCCAAACGGAAGGATGGAGTTCAGGAGGGGGGTGGAATCGCTGCCGAAACCGCCCAGGGAGATAAAGCCGCATCTCCACGGGGTGGAATTCGGGGTTCTCACAAGGATGCTGAGGGAAACGAAAGCGCGAACACTCATGAGCTTTCTGACAACAGAGTTCACAAAGGTCGGGAGAAAGACCGCCAAAGAAATATGCGAGAAAGCGGGGATAGAGGAGAACAGAAAACCGAAGAAGGTGACGGATGAGGAGGCCAGGAGGTTAATAGAGGTGGTAAAGAGCGTGAAACTCCTGAAACCCCCCACGGACTGCCTCTCCCCGCTCGGGAGGGAGATGGTGAAGGAGGGTCTGAAGAAAGAACTCCGCCCGGAATGGGTCGAGTCCATCACAAGGCCGCCAGAAGTTTACAGGGGATGGCCGTTCCAGGTGGAGGTGGGTCTGGCGTACGGAGGGGAAATCACAGAACCCAAGATTATGAGATTCGCAAACCGCGTTCCTCTGCTTTACCAGCAGGGTGACTGCGCAATCACAAAGGCGGTTACCGGTATTGACTGGAGGCGGTACGGCCTCAACGGCGGGAAGGGCATGCCGGAAGAACCGCTTGCGGTGTTCGTCCACCTCGTCTCCGTCTGGGTGCCTTTCACATCCGAATCCAAGGAGGCAATTGCCTCGTATCCCGTTATAATAAAGGAGATAAAACTCGCCCTTCAGGAGTGTGCCAGGAAGCTGAGTGCCTACCTCTCCGGGAAGAGAAGGCGCGAATACCACAAGCAGAGAATGAGGACATTTGAGAAATATGCGGAAGAAACCGTGAATGCGCTTGCGGAGCTCACCGGTGTGAGGAGGGAGGAGATTAAAAGGAAGCTGCTCGAACTTATAAATTCGGGAAGTTATAAAATCACGGAGGATGAGCATGGAGGAGAAGAAAAAACTGACGGAACTGGGGAAGAGGATTCTGGAGCAGATAGAGAAGAGGGAAAACCCGAAAATAGAGCTGCCCGTCAGGTCACTCTCGAACGTATACTTCGATGAGAAGAACGGGCTGATACAGCTGGGGGACAGAAAGAGCCAGAGGTATTACCTGAACGTGGCTCACACGAAAAAATTCATGCAGACCCTGCTCGTTGCGGCCGAGTGCAAGAAGATTATGGACCAGAACGTCACGACCTCCATCCGAGACCTTTACTACGCCCTGAAACGGACTATCCCGCACACGAAAGAAAATACGTTCGAGGAACAGAGCGAGAGCGACCCGATAATAGAGGATGTCGAGGCCATGCTGAACACACTCCGCGAAAAACTCCACCTTAAAGCGGACAGGAAAGGGTACATGGCGGGGAAGGTGGTGCTTTACGACGCGAAAGACAGGATTAACTGCGCGAAGATGGGAAGTTCGGGATGGGCGATTCCGAGCAATGTTGAGGAGGAGGTCATAAGATTCGAGGATGTGAAGGCGGACTACATCCTGGTGATAGAGAAGGACGCTGTATGGCAGAGGCTGAATGAGGACAAATTCTGGAGGAAGCAGAACTGCATTATAATAACGGGGAAAGGCCAGCCCGCCCGCGGGGCAAGAAGGCTCATAAACCGGCTGCACACGGAATTCAATCTGCCTGTTTACGTTCTGACCGATGCTGACCCGTGGGGGTATTATATTTATTCAGTCATCAAGCAGGGTTCGATTAACCTTTCATTCCTCTCCGACCGGCTCGGAACGCCAAGTGCAAAGTTTCTCGGACTCGCAACCACGGACGTGGAGAAATTCTCAATCCCCGAAAACGTCACGATAAAACTCAGCAAGGGGGATGAGAAGCGCATAAAGGAACTGAGGAATTACGTGTGGTTCAAGCCGAAGCCCTGGCAGAATGAGCTGAAGAACATGCTGAAGGTCGGATACAAGCTCGAGCTGGAAGCTTTGTCCTCCAAAGGGATAAAGTTCATCTCCGAGAAATACCTGCCGGAGAAGATAAAGACCGGGGATTTCCTGCCCTAAAGAACGTAACCTCCGATTCCGTTGGGGTGATAGCTCTCCTTGGTTCCGTACTTCCGGTTGTGCTGTTCCTGTATTCTCCTGAGCGCTTCCCTGCTAATCTTCCCGAGCCCGGGCTTTTTGCTGAAAATATTTGCGAAAATCCACGGAAATCTCTTTTTGCCGTCTTCCGCCGGGAGGAAAATCGGTGCGGGCCTGCAGTGTCGTATAAAGTTGGTATAGTATAGAGGTTCCAGCTTTTTTACGCGTATCCCCGGTTCGCTCTGAGGACAATCGTAAATCGTGAATTTTATACAATCGGAGGATGGAACGGCATCCTTCCCGTTTTCTTTCTCTCCGTTTTCCCGGCCATCATTTCTCATCATATAAATTACTTTTAAGTAGTTAAAAATAAAAAGCTTTATAAATCCGGAAATTAATATTTTCTCATGGCAGGGATAAAAGCACGTGCAGCAAAGCCGGGCATGGCGTACGTGCGGGAGTTGTGCAGGCAGATCGTGAGGGAAATAGAGGGGACGGGTTATTCTGCTGACCCGCTTGAAATACACATAGCTGTTTCTCCGGAAGAGAGAGATGTGTTCGCAAAAATCGGAGGGGAAAGAAAGAAAATATGCACCCAGAGGAGAAGCAAAATCTCGTACACCGCATATGACAGATTCAGCAGGGATTATTTTCATTTCGGGCATCCCCAATTTGACGGGGCGTTTTTTTCAACAACCGAGGTTTCCGCTGGGTACGAACCTGAAAAAGAGATTAAAAAGAGGAAAAATGCTATCGTGGAAAACCTGAAGAATTATTTTGGAACGGACAGAAAGGTCTGGACAAGGAGCAAAATAGAAAGCAAAGACAATTACATGGGGTGTGTTATCAGGGTCTGGGTTGAGGACGTGTTTCCCACGCACGGGAAAGGAACTGCGCAGATGAGACTCCGGTTTGGGAAATGAGAAATCTTTTTATTTCTGATTCAATCTAAATTCTATTATTGTCCCGGTAGCTCAGTGGAGAGGTTTTTACGGGAGTTCCACTTCCTCCAAAACCTCTGTCAAAAACACGTAAAGCCTCGCTGAATAGAGCGTTCGGCTGTTAAGCAGACTGAAAACGCGAAAGCGTTTTCCTTCGAAGCAACCGAAAGGTCGCCGGTTCGAATCAAAAAGGGACCACGGCAGCTTTTGCCTGCACGTCCCTTCTTGCATCTTTCCTTGGAAGTCCGGCCCGGGACGTGCACAGCGAAAGACGCAGACTACGTCTGCGTCTGTAAACCCATTTTCCGCCTGAAAGCTTTTTGAATCTTTCTTCCAATACCTTACCATGGAACTTCTCGGAATTATCAGCGAACACTGCGACATCCGGAAGATGAAATCAAATTGCAATTTCGCAGGATGTGAAAAGAAGCCGGGAAAGGAGATGCTTATTTTTCAGGTGGATATGAACACGAGGAAGAAGAGAGATATAATTTCGATATATTTATGTTCGGAGCATTACAGGGAAATGGAAAAGCGACTGGAGGGGGTTGTGAATAAATTCAGGGAAGGCAAGATGTACGTTATAAAGGGTTTTGACATCGGTTTCGTAACGTATTAAATTTTTAAATCAATGGGAGGTTAATATTGGTTATACGGGGCGGTAGCTCAGGGGGAGAGCGCTCGGCTGAAGACCGAGGTGTCGTGGGTTCAAATGGTCAAAAGTTCATGTAAATGCTGCTTGCTTCCGGAGGAAGCTTTCGGCCTGCCACTCCCACCCGTCCCATCACATTTTTATTTTCTCCACCGAAATCCATTTTCATGAAACTCGTTAGCGAGGGAAAGGCGAAGATCAGAGTCCCTCCCGAATCCTTAACGAAGAGGAGTGAGGCGTTTTACAACCCGGGGATGGAACACCAGAGGGACGTGACTGTCGCTTGCCTTCGTGTCTTGAAACCGGAGGAAGTTCTCGACCCGCTTGCCGCGACAGGCGTGCGGGGGATACGAATACTCCTCGAGGTCCCGGGCGTTCGGAAGGTCGTATTCAACGACATCAATCCGAAGGCCATGAAACTGATAAAGAAGAACCTGGGACTTAACAAAATCAAAAAATCCAGGTATGATTTGCGAAATGATGATGCTAATTCCCTCTTCCTCGAAAAGAGAAAATACGATTTCGTGGATATCGACCCGTTCGGTTCGCCCATCCGTTATCTGAGAAACGTGGGCTACGCCCTACGGAAGAATTCCATACTCGGCGTGACGGCGACCGATTCCGGCGCGCTCTCCGGGAAGTTTGCAAAGGCATGCTTCAGGAGATACGGGGTTTTTGCGGGCAGGACGGACTTCGCAAAGGAGCTTGGTGTCCGCGTCCTGATAACCTCAATCCTGCAAAATCTCGCGGTTCACAACATGACATTCGAGCCGCTGTATTCGCATGCCAACCATTACTTCCGAATCGTGGGAAAGGTGAAATACGGACCGGATGAAAACCTTTCGAAAATCAGGATGGTTTCATACTGTCCGAACTGCCACGGGAAAAAAATAGGTCTCGAAACTAAATGTGAAAACTGCGGGGGCAAGGCGAAAATCATCGGACCGCTGTGGACGGGGAAAATCCAGGACAGGAGTTTCGCGAAGAAAATGCTCCCGGAATTTGATTTCGAGGGGAAAAAGGAGGTCATGGTCTGTTCGGAGGAAATCGATCCTCCCTTTTACTATGACCTCCATTACATCTCGAAATCCATGAAAACGAGTGTGCCGAAGGTCGAGCGTGTGATTTCGTCCCTTCAGGAATTAGGATTCAGGGCGTCCCGGACCCACCTGTGCACAACGGGAGTGAAGACGGATGCGGGGATTAAGGAAATCGTGAAGCTCGTGCGCACTTAAATGCCGAGTTTTTTGGCCAGTTCCTTCAGTTCCTCGTCTGTGAAACCGGGACCCACATAGTCCCGAATGTGCTCGGCATTCCATATCTGAACTTCCGAGAAAAAGCCTATCAGACGACACTTCTCATCTCCCCGGAGGCCAATCAGCTCGCGCATTTCTTTCGGGAGTTTCATTCGTCTGCCCTTTATCTCCACAGGTATGGCATTTTCCTCTGGTTCAGGCGATGCCCTCACATATGTGAAGTTTTCTATTTTCTGCGCGGAGAAATAAAGGGTTGAAATTCCGCTTTCTTTGAGAATTTTCCTCAGTCTTTCAGGGAGATATATCCTCCCGCAATCCAGCTTTCTCTCCCCGTAATTCCCCATGAAAACTGCCATAAGAAATCACCAAATAAGGGGGTTTTATTCCATCAATTCCTCTTCTTCCCTGACCTTCTCCTCAACCTCGTCCTTTATCCCGAGTTTTTCGACCACTTCTTTGTAGCGGTTTCTTATCGTCACTTCTGTCACGCCGATCGCATCCGCGACCTCGCGCTGAGTTTTCTTCTTCCCCTCGAGAACCGCGGCGATGTACAAAGCAGCGGCCGCAACACCTATCGGCCCCTTCCCGCTCGTGACATCGTATTTTGTCGCCTCATCGAGGATTTTGACCGCCCTTACCTGAACCTTCTCATCCAGACCCAGCAGTGAACCGAATCTCGGAATGTAATCCTGCGGCTTTGCCGGGAGTATCCTGATGTCGAGCTTTCGTGCAATATATCTGTAGGTTTTTCCTATGTCCCTCTTCGAAATCCCTGATGCCTTTGAAATTTCGTCCAGCGTTCTTGGTGCGCCCTCCTCGCGGCATGTTGTGTAGAGCAGAGCGGCGATTATCGATTCTGTCGAACGTCCCCGGACCAGGCCCTTCTCCACTGCCTTTTCATAGAGTTTTGCAACCTTCTCGTGTATGGCCTGCGAGAGAGAAAGGTAGGATATCAGCCGCTGGAGCTCGGAAAAAGCGAATGACAGGTTTCGGTCTTTTGACTTTATCAGGCGTTTGTGCCATTTCGATAACCTGTAATATTGCGCCCGTTTCTTCGCTGCAACCTTGAACAGCTCGCCTCTCCCCTTTCCTATCTCCGTCGTTATGCCCTGGTCGTGCTTTGTCACGGTGAGCGGGGCGCCCGTACGGACGCGCCTCGACCTCTGGCTGTCATCAAAAGCCCTCCACTCCTGGGTGGTGTCAATCATGGAAGAATCAATAACAAGCCCACACTTCGCGCACACCATTTCCCCTCTCGTGGGGTCATACTGGAGATTGGTCGAACCGCACTCAGGACACTTTCGCTTTTTATCCTCATCTTCTGAGACCATTTTACTCCCTTTAGGTGATTATAGGAATCTAAACGCTAATATATCTATGTCTTACTCCTTTATAAAGTTTTCTATAGTTTAGTGTATAACTTACTTTTAATTGGTAGTTACAAATTGGAGGCCGCTTCGAAATTTATTTATAACAGGCCCCCAATATTAGTAAATTAAAGTTCAGAGGTTCTGACCATGAGCGAGAAAGTCGCGGAAGTGAAGGATTTGAAGGTTGGGTCGTATGTGATGATAGACGGCGAACCGTGCAGGGTCACAAAGATAACAAAATCGAAACCGGGCAAGCACGGAGCCACGAAAGCGAGGGTTGAGGCAGTGGGCGTGTTTGACGGTAAGAAACGCACGCTTCTGAAACCAACGTCCGCTTCCTGCCAGATACCCATAATACTGAAGAAGGGAGCTCAGGTTGTTTCGGTAACAGGGAATGTTGCCCAGCTGATGGACCTCGGTGACTACTCCATGTTCGAGTGCGAGATACCGGAGGAACTGAAAGAGAAAGTACAGCCGGGAAGAGAAGTGGAGTACTGGGAAATAGGAAACAGGAAAATGATAAGGCAGGCTAAATAAGCCCTGCCCTCAAACCCTCGTAGACCTCTCTGGTAAGCAGGTAGGGCTTATAGGGTTTAATTGCATGGTATTTTCCACGCCATTTTCTCCTGAATCCGGTATTTTCCAGAATTTTCCTGCTTTTTTGGGATGAGGGAAGGGCGTAAATTATCTCCACTTCAGGGAGGGAAAAGAAGACATCTACCTTTGCTTCGAAAAGTTTCCTGCCTATTCCCCT
>CAZTCK010000010.1:13571-16674 GCA_964612625.1 uncultured archaeon
GGAGGGAAAAGAAGACATCTACCTTTGCTTCGAAAAGTTTCCTGCCTATTCCCCTCACCCCACTCGTGTTCATGGTGTAGAGGCTGAGACCGTATATCTCGTCCTCTATTCCCACAAACTCTCCGTTTGTGACGCCGAGTATTCTCTCATTCTCCCTGCATATAAGGAACAGAAGATTCTCATAATCCTCCTCAAATTTCATGAGATTCTCGAGTATGCCCTCGCCTATCTTTCGGTGGTCGTATGAGATTCCCATTGATTCTTCCACGGCCTTTCTGACAGCCGGAACCTCATAACCTTCCATAATTTTCAGAAGCGCATGCCCGCCTTCCGGAAGTAAAATTTTCCTTGGTTCGAAGCGCACTTCTGCATACTCCGACAATTTAATCACCTCAAAATCGTGAAATTTTAGTATTCATGATTTTTAAACTTTGGGGAACATCTAAAATTATGCTTTACGTGAGGCGCACGTTTGGTTACGAATATCCGCTGGAGGAAGCGGATGTCGTTCTCGTCGGAGTACCATGGGACTTCTCCCAGACGGGTTCGCCCACGAGATACGGACCGCTTTTCATAAGAGAGGCGCTGAAAAATCTTGTGGGGCACGACCCCGAGACCGGGACGAACCCTTTCGAAAAGTACAAATTCTGCGATCTGGGGGATATAGAGGTCGTACCCGGAAACTGGAAGCTGACCGAGGAGAGAATAAGGGACACGATAAAGTGGATTTTTGAAAAGAACCCTGCGGTTTTTCCTGTCTTCCTCGGAGGGGACCATCTCGTAACTCTTGGTATTCTGAATTCTGTGCGCAGCCTTTTTGAGACCATAACGGTCGTGGACTTCGATGCGCACATGGATATGATGGGGGAGTTTCTGGGAGAAAAATTTTCGCATGTTACGTGGGCGCGCCGCCTGCTCGAAAGTAAAGGATTTGAGATGATTCAGATTGGCTGCAGGTCGTTTACGGAAGAAGAGAAAGAAACAGCGAAAAAGTTTCACGTGAAAGGGGATGCGGAAAACCTGAAAGGTCCTGTTTACCTCACGATAGACCTTGATGTTCTGCAGACAAGTGATGCCGGAACGCCCGAACCGGGAGGACTCGCCTTCGGGGAACTGACAAAAATTTTAAAGGATATCGTTGCAAAAAACAGGGTAATCGGAATGGACATTGTTGAGTGCGCATCCACTCGTGTAAATTCCGAAAGTTCTGTACTTGCCGCGAACATAATAAAGAAGGTGCTTGCTTACGCTTTTTTGAAATGGTAGCAGGGCAGCAGGTTTTAATTAATCACTTAAAAGTAATATATTTAAATACGAAATTTAATTATTAATGGTCATGATGAAAAGGGTGGAAACGTACCGGATGAACATAATACCTCCGGGAGAGCTTTTTGGCGAAGATTTTGTTTCGGACACTCTCTACAAAATGTGGCCCATCGAAAAAGAATACGGAAAAGGCCCGGTTCTGTACTGGTTTCCGAGAAAACGGGATATAGAAGTTATGCGCGATTTCTCGCGGGGGGTTTCGGAGGGAAAAGACGAACCATTTCTGCTCGATGCGGGAGGAGGTAACGGTTTTTTGTCTTACCTGCTGGCGATGGAGGGACTGAAGGTTGTATCTCTCGACCCGAACAGGGAACTTGTGGAGAAAGCGAAAAGGACGTATGCACACAAAAACCTCTCATTCGAAATAGGAACTCTGGAAGAGGCGAAGGACGAATTCAAAAAGGAGGGGAAAAGACCGGACATCATAGTGTCCTCGTGGATGCCGTACGAGGTAAATCTCACTCCGGATATACATGAAATACGCCCGAGAGGTATAATCTACGCCAAAGAAGCCGGCGGTGCCACCGGCGTACCCGGTGAATGGGAATTAAGGTCTCTTATACGGACGTATGTGGACAGCATTCTCAAACATTGTAATAAGCGTGACATGAGAGAACTCTCCAGACACACAGGACTTAAAAGTAAGGAGATTCTCTCCATTATCAAACAGGAGGGGGGAAGAGACAGCGAAGAAATCGTGCATGAGTTGGTCAGAAAGAGAAAAATTCCGCTGAGTTTCGAGACAGGGGATTATGAGAGTATTCTGGAAATTGAAGGGCCGTGTTATCATGATATACGTGATCTTTTGCGAGTTTTGAAAGGGAAAGGCGGATATCTTTGCACGCCTCCTCAAAATGGAAACCGTCTGGAATTTCAAAAAAGGAAGGACATTCCCTATTTCAGAATTTCAATCCCTGAAAATTCGGGCAGTTATCCATGGGAGAACGCGCTGAAAGAACTCGTATCCGAATACTCTTCAGGAGGGATGCGTGGCCATCTCATGTCACCGGAGGAATGAGTTATTTTTCTTTAAAGTGATGTGAAAATTCTTTCCGCGGCACAGAAATTTCTGCTGAAGAAAATCTTAAATACTACCTTGAATTTAATAATAATTGAAAATAAAACTCAAAGCTTTAGGCACAGACAGGAGGGTGTTAAAATGGCGAAGAAGAAGGCTAAGAAGAAGACGAAAAAGAAGGCTAAGAAGAAGACAAAGTCCAAGAAGAAAAAGAAGAGATGAAGATTTCGGGTGGTTCGTTTGTTCTTCGACGAAGAGGATATCCCGGAAGGCTGGGATGAGGACGAGGAAAAGCCAGATGAGGAAGAATTTTAATCCTCTTCGTTCTTTTTTATCATTCTGCTCGTTTTGTAACCTTCTAGTTCTTCTTTTATGCGGATGATTTCGCAGTTTATCCCTTCTTTCGAAAGCATTTTTTTCAGTTCTCTTTCGCTTATCTTCTGGTCGTATCCGAGGACAATAATATCCGGCTTCTCCCTGCGAACGACCTTCATGAAATCCGTCTCGTCTCCTATAACAACCTTATCAACAAACCCTAGTTTTTCAACGTTTTTCTTCCTTATCTTCTGGTCGAGGACGGG
This sequence comes from uncultured archaeon, assembly GCA_964612625.1. Taxonomy (GTDB): domain Archaea; phylum Aenigmatarchaeota; class Aenigmatarchaeia; order QMZP01; family QMZT01; genus CAZTCK01. Next base: position 16,497 of record CAZTCK010000010.1, read on the forward strand.
GTAGTCTTTCGTTATACTGGCGGTTCGATTGCTTGCGATAACCACGATTAGATAATCTCCGAATTCTTTCGCCTTCCTGAGGAAAAAGACATGACCGGGGTGAAGCAGGTTGAAAACCCCGCCGGCGAGAACCTTCTTCATATAACCCTTTTCGGTTTCTTATTAAAATAAATTAATC
>CAZTCK010000011.1:0-5598 GCA_964612625.1 uncultured archaeon
GCCAGCCGTTCCCCGGACCCGGACTCGCTGTTCGTATAATAGGGGAAATCACAAAGGAGAAGCTTGATGCGGTGAGGGAGGCGAATGCTGTAATGGAAGAGGAAATAGAGAAGGCGTGTGAAAAGGGGATGGAAAGACCCTGGCAGTACTTCGCAGTACTTCTTCCGGTGAAAACGGTTGGTGTTCATGGTGATACGAGGAACTATGGGTATGTCATCGCCCTGAGGGCGGTGGACAGCATAGACGGGATGAGCGCGTCCTATTCTAAAATCCCGCATTCTGTTCTGGACCGGATATCCATAAGGATAACGAACACTTTAGGCGAAAAAGTGAACAGGGTTGTTTACGACATCACGAACAAACCGCCGGGGACGATTGAGTTCGAATAATAGTTACCGGGATTATGCGCAGATGTCTAGCCCGGCCTCGTCTGGTATTTCTGCTGTGAGGGAAGGGTCTTCTGCTGAATGTATTCTTCCTCTTTCATGCTGACCATCGCCTTCACACCCTCAAGGTCTATTTCTATTTCTTTCGCCAGTCTCGACCTTTCGAATCTGCTCACCTTCCGCTCTTCCAGAACGCGGAGATTCTGCTCTATCTGGTCAAGTTTTACGAGTATATCTCCTTTCAATGGCTGTCCCTTCTTTAAGGCTTTCTCCCTCAATCTGTCCCATTTCTTTCGTAACTTCCTCACTCTCCTCCCGAAACCGAGCAGCCCGAAAGGGAATCTCATGTTACCATACCAGCCCTTTCTCAACGAGTTTTTTCTCGCCCGTCTTCTTCATTCCCGCGAGCCTGAACATCTCCTCCTCGAGTTCGTGTTTTGTTTCGACGTAGAGCTTTCGCGATCTGTATTCGAAGGTCCCGAATACGAACATCAGCGCTAGCGATATGACCAAGGCGTACGTGTTGAAATAAACGAGTGCTATTACGAGACCGAGGGCCGAAGATGCGAACAAAATCGATGACGCGAGGAAAATCGTATTCCATTCCGAGACGAGCGATTCGTATTTCGCTATCAGAGTTTGCTGTTTTTCCATAAAACCACCTAAACTTCACGAATTCCGTCTGCAATCAAATGGGACGCGTACCCCACGATTATAAATAAGGTGAAGGAAATATTAATGTTTGCCAGTGCAAAGAGAACAGCGAAGCACCCGGCGAAGGCGGGGCAATACCTCCACAGGTGGAGAGAGCGTTTTCCCCTGTGCCTCAGGGGGAGATTTTTGTAGACGTAAAGACTGAGAATGGAAATTATCGACAATGTCAGGATTTTGATTCCGAAGTCCACGGGCATCTCGAGAAAAATGTAAATCGCCAGGAAATAGAAAGTCAGGATAAAAACCACTTTCCTCACCAGTGACTTTGGGTGGTCAAGGTCAGGAAAAAGAGAGGAAAAAATTAGCAGGAGCAGGGCAGGGATGGAATAGGAAAGGGGGAACGGAAAAAACGAAACTATGACGAAATACAGGATTAACGAAAGAATTATATGAAGTTTCCAGTCCATGCCAAAACCTCGGGGTGAAAGACGCTGTTATTCGCTGATTATCATTCTCGCATCCGCCGCCTTCGTTCCCTTCTCGCTCACGAACAACGGATTTATATCGAGTTCCTCTATGTTCTTCTCCTTCCACACCATCTTCGAGACCTTAAGAAGCGTGTCCTCGAGTGAACGAAAGTTCACAGGTTTCTGGCCGCGGACACCCTTAAGGATTTCATAACCCTTTATCTCCGATATCATTTCCTTTGCGTCTTTCCTCTCAATGGGTATTATACGAAAACTCACATCCTTGAACACCTCAACGAATATGCCTCCGAGCCCGAACATTATGACAGGCCCGAACTGCGGGTCCTTTTTCGAACCCACTATACACTGATGCCCGTCCTTAACCATCTCCTGAACGAGAATTCCAAGTATCTTAGCGTTTCTGTTGTACCTCCTCGCGGATTTCATTATTTTGTCAAACCCCTTCAGAACTTCCTCTCCATTTTTCAGGTTGAGAAGAACCCCGCCCGCTTCTGTTTTATGGAGGATGTCGGGAGATTGTATTTTCAAAGCAACGGGATATCCTATCTTCTCAGCGAATTCCTTCGCCTCTTCAGGGGTTTTTGCAAGGTATTCCTTCGTTACCGGGATGCCGTATTTCTTGAGAATTTTCTTCGTTTCGAATTCCGTGAGCTTTCTGAAGGAATCTGGTCTGGATTTCATAATATTATTATCACTGATATATTTAATATATGAGTCTCGAACGCCTGTTCCATCCGGAATCCGTTCTCCTGATAGGGTCTTCGAGAACGAACCTTTCGAATCTTATGGTAACTCCTGAAATATTCCGGAGGGTTAAAGAAAATCTACGGAGTTTCAAGGGGAAAACATTTGCGTGTGATATCGAAAAAACCACAGAATTCCCGGAGTCCGACCTCACTATAATCACATTACCTCCGGGGGAAATCCTGGATATCGCCCCCCGGTTGAGAACGAAATTTCTCCTCGTGCTTTCCGGTGGCTTTAAACCGGAGCAGAGGAAGAAACTCCTGGATATCTCAAAGGGGAAATTTCGTGTTCTCGGACCGAACTCTGTTTGCGGTCTGATAAACGCAGAGAACGTCTTGAACACAACATTCGAGCGATTTCTCGAATTTCGGAGTGGCGGAATATCCGTTATTTCGCAGTCAGGAGGGGTGGGAGCGATACTGCTGGATTACGCGATATCGAATAAAATAGGAATTTCGAAATTCGCATGGGCAGGGGACATGACTGATATCAACGAGTGTGACCTTCTCGAGTATCTGATCAGGGATAAACGTACGAAAGTAATCCTCCTCTACCTCGAATCTGTTAAAGAGCCAAGGAGGTTCATGGACATAGCAAAATCGTCAAAGAAACCCATCATTGCTCTGAAATCGGGCGTTTCGGGAGAAGCGAAAGAGCGTGCGTTAACGCATACGGATTCACTTTCCACTGACTCAAAAATATACTCCGCCGCTTTTGAACAATCCGGAGTTATTGAGGTTCAGAATGTCCGCGACCTCTTCAATTGCTCGCTCCTGTTCGAAACTTATAAAAAACTGGAACTGAGAAATGTGGCAATCATCTCGAACACAGGCGGCTCATCCATAATAGCGGCTGACCTCTGCTACAAATTTGGACTGAAACTTGCGGAATTCTCAGAGAAAACAAAGAGCAGAATGCAGAAGGAATATCCGGGGTTGGAGACCATAAATCCTCTTGATATCAGGGCAGATGCGGACGGGGAGAGATACAAACATGTCCTGAACCTCCTGGTCAGGGATGAAAATGTGGACTCCATTCTGGTCATTGCCCAGCTAAAATCCTGTCTTCTCGAGCCAGAGGAGCTCGAAGTCCTCAAACGGATTAAAACAGGGAAACCGATCGTTGTCTGCGCACCCGGGGATGAAGATTACCGGAAGGTTCGGTTCTTTCTCGGGGATTCCCTCCCTCTTTACAGTTCAATAGAAGATGCTGTGAAGGTTTTAAAGAGAGTGGAGGAATTCTGGAAAGATTTTTATTTATAAAGAAAAAATATTTAGCGGTGTGAAATTGAGCTTAAGGAATCACGGTCGGCTTTACTCTCATACTAAATTTAATTGTTTGTACCTCACAAACTTGTTTAAGGATATTTTACTTCAAAGCAAAGAAGCGTATATATCCTCCGGTGAAACCGATCCGAGATTCTTCGGGAAAGTGGAAAAGTGTATCGAGGAGGCAGCGGAGAAGGGAGTTAAGATTGAGTTTCTTGTTGGTCCTGTTGTGTGCATACCCGAAACTCAGGAGAAATCACAGGAGAAAAGGGCGGTTTTGAACCCTGTGGGTCGGATGGCAAAGGAAGGAGTTATTGAACTATACCCAAGTAAAAAGAGACCGTACATCTATGGTGTTTTCCTAGGACCTAAGGAGTTTGTCATAGCATTGGAAGAGTACGACTTATTGGACCGTCCTCGCAGAGCTTGGGTTTACGAAAACAACAAGGCTGAAACTAAAGCGAGAAATGAAAATTTTTCGAGATATAAATCAACTAACCATCCGATCTTTTTAACTCCGAATGAAATTCTGGAATTAAAGACATGGGCGCGAAAAAGAGAGAGTGAGCCATCAGAGATATCCTGGAAAGAAGTGGACAATTTCTGTAAAACACAACATATTTTTTAAACACGGGTATATTTAATAAAACTGGTGTATCTCAAAACTTGGTGATTTCGTGACAAAACACTTTCTTACGTTGATGGATTATCCGGAGAAAGAGATAAAGCACCTGCTCGAACTCGCTGTGAAGATTAAATCAGGTGAGGTGGAGGAAAAGCTTGAAGGTATGAGCTTGGCAATGTTGTTCGAAAAACCATCAACGAGAACGCGAATTTCGTTTGAGGTAGGAATGACACAACTCGGAGGGCATGCAATTTATCTGGACCTGCGAACGACGCAACTTGGGAGGGGGGAAACGGTCGAGGATACTATGCGGATTATCGAAAGATATTGTGATGTTCTCATGGCGAGGGTAAAAGCTCATGAAACCCTAGAAAAGATGGCTTCAGTTTCGAAAATCCCGATAATAAACGGGCTCAGCAACCGGTTTCATCCATGCCAGACTATGGCGGATTTGCTCACTGTTCTGGAGAAAAAGGGAACGCTTGAGGACATAAAAATCGCATTCCTCGGGGACTGCGGATTCAACATGTTCCATTCCACTATGATAGGTTTTTCGAAAATGTGGTCGAACGTTGTCGGTGTGTGTCCTGAGAAAAAGGAGTACATGCCTGACCCTGAACTTCTTGAAACTTCAAGAAAGCATGCAAAAGGGAGCATAAGGATTGAGCATGACCCTGTCAAGGGGATAAAGGATGCGGATGTTGTGTACACGGACACGTGGGTTTCGATGGGGCAGGAAGATGCAGATAAACGGATCAAGGATTTGAAACCATATCAGCTGAACTCTGATTTGCTGTCGCACGCAAAAGAGGACGCAATAGTCATGCACTGTTTGCCGGCGCACAGGGGTCAGGAAATAACGAACGATGTGATTGACGGTCCGCAGTCGGTCGTTTTCGACCAGGCTGAAAACCGCCTGCACGCACAGAAGGCGATTCTGCTGTATTTGCTGAAGGGGATTTGATTTTTTATGCCAAGAACGTAAAAATAATGTGTGAGTTGAAGTGCATATTTGTGCGCTTCTTGCGTGAGATTATGTGTTTTGCCCTGAAAGGAAGGGTTCTGGAGGCGAACGGGAAGGAGGCGGTGGTGGATTTCGGGAGCGTGCGCAGGCGTGTAAATTCTGAATTCATAAAGGTTCGAAGGGGGGATGAGGTTCTCGTGTTCAACAATTTTGTGATAGAAAAGTTGTGAGGTTATAATATGTTTAAAATACTTCCGGTCAGGGATAAGGAGTTATTTTTACGCTACGCCATCCCGTGCGGAGAGGTTCTCGTGAGGAGGGGCGAGCTGAGGGAAGAGCTGCTGAAAAAGCTCAATGATTCCGTGAAATATGGGGAGGAAATTGACATCCCATTCGAAAGCATATTCAGGGTTGCCACAAGGATGTGTTCTATCCTTGCGAAACAGCTCGGGAAGAACGAGATAGA
>CAZTCK010000011.1:5698-6811 GCA_964612625.1 uncultured archaeon
GATTACATAGCGGAAAAAATAAAAACGTCATATGTAAATAAAATGTTAAAGAGGGGGAAGAGATGAAAAAGGAGGTTTTCGGGACTATCCTCGCCCTGTTAACTGCGATTATAAGTGGTTTTGCGATTCCTGTTAATAAGATTTTTGTCGTGAATCTCGACCCCACGGTTTTCACCGCCGTGAGGGCGGTGATAGTGGGATTCGTTTTCCTTCTTTTGTCTTTCGCTACGGGAAGTTTCAGGGTCGAAAATTTGAAAACAAACTGGAAATACCTTGCCCTCATCGCTTTGCTCGGGGGTTCGTTCGCCTTCCTCCTCTTCTTCACTGGTTTAAAATTCACGACCGGGGGGAGAGCAGCCTTTTTGCACAAAACCCTGCCTCTGTACATTGCTGTGTTCGCTTTCCTTTTCCTCAAAGAACGAATCCCGAGGAAACAGGTTTATGCCCTGATCCTCATGTTCATAGGAACGATACTTCTCTTCTCCGCAAAGATAAACCCCGCTGATCTGTGGCTTAACCCGCAATTAGGAGATATGCTCGTCATAGGAGCGACAATCCTGTGGGCATTAGAGAACGTAATTGCGCGAAAAGCAATGATAAATGGCGAAACGAATTTCGTGGTTTCCTTCGCCAGAATGTTCTTCGGGGGCGTCATCCTGTTTGGGGTTGTTCTCCTGCTCGGGAAGTTCGACCTATTGCTTTCACTTTCCGCGCAGCAGTGGACCAACATCTTCGTTTCCGTGTCGATCCTGTTCGGTTACGTCCTCTGCTGGTACTGGAGCATTCGTTACATAAACGTTTCCAAAGCTTCAATCCTTCTCCTGCTCGCTCCTGTTGTTTCGCTCATCCTTGGCGTGGTATGGTTTGGTGAGCCCGTCCCTGTCCTTCAGCTCGCGGGAAGCGCTCTCATCCTGATAGGAGCGTATTTCGTTATCAGAATAAGGAGCGAGTTCGTCACGGGTGTTTGATCAGGAGCGCTTCTTTCCGTCCTTGTGGTATTTGTATCTGATTTGGGCGCGCCTGAAGTATTTGCTTATGGCCGCGTTAGGAATTTTATAATGAAAAACCGGCAGGGATGTCTGATAGTTCTTCAGAGAATTTTTGCGCATTTTA
>CAZTCK010000011.1:6911-15626 GCA_964612625.1 uncultured archaeon
TTGAATTCTGAAATCTCCCTCAGAAACCCTTCGAGCTCATTCGGACGTATTCCGAACTGTTTCTTTTCATCTGTAAGCACCTCGACTAGGACGGGCATCACCTTTCCGGAATCGAGCGACCTCTCGCTTATCTTCCGGGCAATTTTCACAGAATCAACGGTTTGTATCATGTCGAATATTTCGACCGCTTTTTTCACTTTGTTGCTCTGCAAATGCCCAACAAGGTGTTTGCGCACATTCGAAAGGTGCAAGAACTTCTCCTCGGCCTCCTGAACGCGATTTTCTCCTACATCCGTTAAACCGTGCACAATCGCTTCCTTCACCCTGTCAAGACCAAAGGTTTTCGATATTCCCACTAAAACTATCTCTTCCGGTTTCCTGCCGGATTTTTTCGCGGACCTTTCAATCCCTTCACTAATCTTCGCAAGGTTTTCCTTTATTCCCATTCAGACCCTTTTGGAGAGAAATTCAACATGGTCAGCCACGTGCTGCAGCGCCTTCGAAAACCCAGGGTTCGCCCCTATAACAAGAACGGTCTTCCCCCTCTCCTTAGCGAACTGCAAAGCAGGTAAATAATCTGCATCCCTCGAGGCGAGGGCAATTGTGTCTATGTTATCGTTGAATGCGGCCTTAACTATTTCGACCGCCACACTAACATCAACATCCGATTCTACTTCCCCGGCAAGAACGACTTTCGGTTCGAAACCCTGATTCGCGATCGCCTCTATCAGTTTGTCTGAGGCGTGTTGATTAAGGAAGACCTTTCCCGTGACAATCCTCCCGTACTTTTCGGCCTTCCTCCTGAGCTCGTCAAGGTCTATGCTGAACTCTCTCCTTATAATATTGGGACCGTCCACAAACAGGGCAAGATTTCCTTCACCTGCTTTTCTCTTTTTCCTGAAAAACATAATGAATCACCGGGATGTTTTATAAATAATCCTGTTATTAAAAAGATTTAATGGGTGCTCGTTATGAAGGAGTATGTGGAGAAGGAATATGATGTTGTTGTTGTAGGGGCAGGACCTGCAGGTTCTTCTGTATCGAGGGTCTGTGCCGAGAAAGGGTTGCACGTCCTTACAGTTGAGAAACGGCAGGAGATAGGAAGCCCGAAAAGATGCGGGGAAGGGCTTTCGCGCTCCGCGGTTGAGAGGATGGGAATCGAAGTTAAGGAAACATGGAAGGTCAGAACGATAAAGGGGGCGAGTGTTTATGCTCCAAATGGAAAGAAAATAACCGTTGATTTTGATGGCCCTGAGGGGTGGGTTATAGAAAGAAAAACGTTCGACAAATATCTGGCAAGACTCGCCTCCAAAGCCGGGGCGAAGATCATAACGAAAACCGAAGTTGTGGATGTGGAGAGAGAAGGAGACGGTGTGGTTGTTAAGATGAGATCGTGTGGCGAAGAATTCGAAGTCCGTTGCAAAGTGCTTGTTGCATGTGACGGAATAGAGTCGAGAATCGCGCGCATGTTGGGGATAAACACCACGCTTCCTCTTTCCGATATTGCTTCATGCGCACAGTTCGAGATGACAGGGATAGACATAGACCCCGACAGAATCGAATTGTATTTCGGAAACGAAGTCGCACCCGGAGGTTACGCCTGGATTTTTCCTAAGGGTGAGGACACGGCAAATGTGGGAATAGGTGTGAGAAAACCCTTTTCTGAAAAGCATGCACTCTCCTATCTCAAAGATTTCATCAGAAGTATGGAATCTCTCCGAAACGGCTCGGTCATAGAAATGAATTCCGGTGGCGTTCCTGTTGGCGGGTTTCTCGAGCGCATGAGTGACGACAATTTCGTCATAGTCGGTGACGCGGCTCATCAAGTCAATCCTATACACGGCGGTGGGATAGCGGAATCGTACGTTGCGGGGAGGATAGCAGGAGAGGTCATCTCTGAGGCATTCGAAAAGGGAGATTTCTCCAGGAACTCTCTTTCGGAGTATGACAGCGAATGGTGGAAAGAGAGAGGCGAAAAACTGAAAAAGATACTCAAACTCAGACAGGTGGTTGAAAAGCTGACGGATGAAGAATTAAACTGGCTGGCAGACTATCTCAAAGGGGAGGAACTGGTGGATTTCGCAAGGGCTTCCGGACTGAAGAAACTCGCCTTTATTCTCATGAAGAAACCAAGACTTGTCACCCTTGCGAAAAAACTTCTGTGAGTACGTGACCCTGTTTCAAAGTTTATATAACCACAAAACACTATATACTCTTGGGGTTTTGAAAAATGAAAGATAACGGAGAGCCAGAACCACCAGATTACGGCGGTGGGTATGGTTATAAAAAGGATAGGGAAAAACGGGAAAGTAGGCATAATTTCTTTAGCCCAGAGGATAAGACCGGAAAAGTTTGGGCTGGATGATGTTGCACAGCAGATATTCGGGGCGGTTCTTCTCGCCACGCCGCTATCAGTAACAGAAGAGGTGTGGACGCTTGCAAAAGAACTCGACCCTGTCCGTCTTGTGGTTTTTGTGATGCTCTCCGTGGTGGTCGTTTCCATCATCATATATTATACAAAGTTTCAAAGGGTTGCAAAGGAATCAATAGGCGGCGAGTTCGACACGTACATAGCGGGCAAGACCTACATTCCAAAAAGGCTCGTCTCCCTTTTCCTCATATCATACGGTGTTACATGGTTCATACTATGGCTTTTCGGAATAATGAATCATGTCGCAGACCCGGCATGGGTTTTCAAAATTTTCATATTTGTTTCGTTTTTTGCCTCCATGGGAGCTGCGACCGCGGACATACTTAAATAAATATCTGCAAATAATGAAGTGATAATATGAGATGTCCCAATTGCGGTTCAGAGGTGAACGAGAGGTGGAGGTTTTGCCCTGTGTGCGGGTCCAGGCTGGAAAGAGATACTTTTAGTGATATTTTTGAAAGGATGGGAAGAGAACTGAAGGAAATGGACAAAATATTTGAAAGGAACTTTGAGGTTTTTGACCTCTCTCCCTTCTTCAGAAAACCTCTCAGGGGAAGCGGATTTACCATAAGGATAACCCGTAAGGGAAACGAAAGACCAAAAGTTCCAATAAAGACATTCGGGAATGTGAACGAGAATGAACTGAAAAGCGAGATGGAAAAGCTGGGCCTGAGGGAAATACCACAGGAAGATAGAGGAAGGGTGAGCATAGAGAAGGCAAAGGTCACGGAGGAGCCCGAAACCTCAGTAGTAAACGTGGGCGACAGGATTGTGGTCGAGGTCAAACTTCCGGGAGTGAAAGACCAGAAAGATATAGAAATCCGCTCTCTGGAAAACTCAGTTGAGGTCAGGGCAATAGCAGGTGACAAAGCGTACTTCAAAATACTCACAAAACCACCAAAGGCCAATATCGTGAAAAGGGAATTCAGAGACGGGGTTTTGAGGATAGAGCTTGTTTAAGAACCTCAAGGCGAGATTTATATTCGGACTTGACCAATAATTCTATGTGAAAAACAAAATTCCGTTTTTGCCGATACCGTATGAAACTGTCCGAAAGATAACAGAACATCTTTTAGGTGCAGGAGAAGCTCTCGCTGCCATGTTCCCTTCGCTCAGATACGATCTCGAGCAGTCAGGATTTGAAATCTCCCCCAGAAGATGGATGGCCATTTCGGTGTTCGCTTTTATCTTTTACTTTGCCCTCATCTCCACTCTCATATTCCTTGTTACCATGGTGTCAAGAATTGAAATCTACAGGGCACTGAACGTTTCTGTATTTGCCGGTGTGGGCATCGGTCTTGGAAGTTTCATTTTTCTGAGTTTTTATCCCAAACTTTCGGCACAAAAAAGGATAAAGGACATCGAAAAAAACCTTCCGTATGTCCTTCATCACATACTTGTTGAAGTGAGGGCCGGTGTCCCTCTGTACGAAACACTCGTCTCGATAGCAAGGAGTGATTACGGCACATTATCCAAAGAGATGAAAATGGTAGTGAATGAAATAAACACTGGCAAGTCCGAGGTTGAGGCGCTGGAGAAAATAACAAGGGAAACTCCGTCCTTCTTTTTCAGAAGGGTTATGTGGCAGATGATAAATGCCCTCAAATCCGGGGCTGACATAGGCTCTACTATGAAGGAGATTGTGGAGAATCTTGCCGTTGAGCAGAGGGTTGCCATAAAGAAATACGGGTCGCAACTGAACCCATTGGCTCTCATGTACATGCTGTTTGCGGTCATATTCCCGACGCTTGGAATAACCTTTCTCCTCGTCCTCGCTTCCTTTACGGGCGTATCGATGAATTTAGAAGTGGTCCTCATAGGAATTATGGCTGTACTCGTGATATTCCAGTTCATGTTCATAGGGTTGATTAAATCAAGAAGGCCTGTGGGGATAGACTGAGGTGAAATATGATATACAGATTATTTCCGAAAAGCTACAGAAATCATATAAGCCGAAAGCTTTTACTTGCGGGCATGGATAAAACGAGCGAGTCGTACATTAACTTCTCATTCATTGCGAGTCTTGTGATAGCATTGGTCCTGACCGTTATGGTTAGGGTCTACCCCCTCTTTGTCTTTATCGGCGTATTCGTGGCTGTTTTTATGTTCTTTAATGCCTATCTGACGCTGGCAATAGACAAGAGGAGAAATTTTGTGGAGAATGTCCTTCCGGATGCTCTGGAGCTGATGGCGGCCAACATACGGGCAGGGTTCATACCAAGCAAAGCCCTTCTGCTGAGCGCAAGGAGCGAATTCGGGCCGCTGGCTGAGGCCATCAAAAAATCCGGAAAGGAGATAATGACGGGGAAATCCCTGACAGAGGGGTTAAACGAAATACCAAAGTACATAGAATCAGAAATTCTTAAAAGGGCGATAAAACTCATCAGCGAAGGATCTGTTTCAGGCGGACAGCTCGTCTCCCTGCTCGAGGAAAATGCAGAGGACATACGAAGGAAGCAGGCAATAAAGAAAGAAGTGAAGGCAAACATCATCATGTACGGTATATTCATAGTTTTCGCCGGTGTTGTGGGCGCGCCTGTTCTTTATGCGCTCTCCCTCTATCTCATAAAAACCCTTACGTCCATCGGGGCTTCGCAAATGGCAACCAGCGAGGTGGCATCTAAGGTCCCGCTTTTCAAGGGCGGCATCGAAATATCGCCAGAATTTCTGTTCGGATTCTCCGTGGTTTCGATAATAATAACCACATTCTTTTCCGGGATAATAATCGGACTGATAGACACGGGAAAGGAGAAGGGAGGGATAAAGTACATACCCATATTCATGATATTGGCGCTTCTCATATTCTTCGGGGCGAACCATTTCATAGGAAGTATGTTCTCTGGCATGATGCCGGGATGAAAGAATATATATATACAAGTTTGGACCAATTATAAAGTGATCAATATGAAAAAGGGTTGTAAAAGGTCCAGAAGCAGGAAAAAGGCACAGTCCGCAATGGAGTATTTGATGACATACGGTTGGGCTATACTGATCGTCATAATAGTGGCAGCAGCGTTGTACGCTCTGGGCGTGTTCAATCCAGCGACGTACACTGGAAGCACAGCAACAGGATTCACTGAATTGGGAGCGCCAAGTGATTGGGATTTGGCAGCGAGTGATGGTATTTTCAAATTAAGACTGGCAAACAACAAGATGCCGTCTCAAGTAACCATAAAAACTATTACTGCTACGCTAAAAGGTGGGGATACGTATACATTCAACACCTCAAACTGCACAGGTGACGGCACTTACATGACAATCGGACCTGGTGGGACAAGAGATATTCACACATACTGCACGAATCTCAATTATAACATAACTTACCCTGGACTCGCGTCAGGAACCAGTTACTCCATCAACGTAGAAATACTCTACAACGCAGGCGGATTCGACAAAAAAGACACGGGGACTGTGACTGGCGTTGTTAGTTAGGTAGTATAACCAATCTCAACACTTTGTCCTTTTCTTTATTTTTATTTCGGTCTGTCTATTTCTAAATGATAGCATGTACAAGCAGGTTATCGTGGTCAGAAAGGATTTGAAGATGGACAGAGGGAAACTCGCTTCTCAGGTAGCACACGCCTCTCTGGAAGCGTACAAAAGGGCGAGAAAAGAAGATGTCCGTATGTGGGAGGAAGAGGGAACTAAGAAGGTGGTTTTGGGGGTTAAAAATCTGAAAGAGTTAATGGAAATAAAGGAAAAACTGAAGAAAGCGAAACTTCCATATTATGTCGTGTATGATGCAGGCAAAACACAGGTGAGGCCGGGGAGCGTAACTGCGATTGGTATAGGACCGGCCAGGGAAGAAGAGATAGATAGGATAACAGGGAAACTCAAACTCCTCTAATTTTCTACTTATTCATGATTACTTCGGAAAAATAGGCGTATTTAAAATTTACTATCATAGTAATCGTGTTGATTGTATGCTCAAAGGTGCGCTTAATAAGGGTTTTGTGAAGTATAGCATCGGGGTTATAATCTTGGTGGTATTCGCAGTTTTTGTTTTGACGTTCCATCCAGGCTCGGGAAGCGGGGCGAAGCATACAGAAATGTTAGCACCAGAAGAGCCGGGAGTGCAGAACAGCATCCAACTCACGGACTTTTCGGAAATAGAAACGACCAGTGAAGGGGACGCCACTGATTCCGGTCACGGGAATGCTAATTCTCGGGGAAAGAAATCTGAAGGGGACCCCGATGATAAAAATACAGACTATCCAAAATCTTCTGGTTCTGTTTTAACCGGAAGCAGTTCTGGAGGGAACTCCGGAACCGGTGTTCGGTGCGTCAATAACTGCGACAAAGACGGGGATGGTTACAAAAAATTAAACTGCGGAGGGGATGATTGCGACGACAGCGACCCGGAGGTTCATCCGGGGGCAGTGGAGATATGCGACAACGGAAAGGACGACGACTGTGACGGAGCGAAAGATTGTGAGGATTCGGATTGTAATGGCGATTCTGTGTGTAAAACTTACTGTGATCCCAAGTCCCCCGGTTACTGGAAAAACCACCTGAAAGAGGCGGAAAATCTTCTTGATTGTGTCCACGAAGATAGCGTGTTTGATTGTATTGAAAATCAGAGTGATATCGAATATGTCCTGGACTGTAACGGAGATTGCTCAAATATGTTAAACAAGCTTAAGAAATTCCTTCTCGCAACAATTCTCAATGTTTGCGGGGGATACTTCGATTTGGACGATACGTTTGCAGGAGAAACAATTGAATACTGGATTGAGCACTCTATTGAAGAGGTTGAAAACGGGGAAAGCGAACTCGATGAATATTACAAAGATGCCCTTGACAAGATAGTAAACGGGGGCATCGAATGCTATCCCGGGTACCACACAGAATGCAACGAGATGCAGATGTGTATTGTGGTTGAAGGGGAGGGAGAGACTGAATGTGCGAGCGATATTGAGTGCATGCAGGAGGAGTGCGAACCTCCATACCTCGAAATCGGGAAGGAAGCGAATCCGACGGAACTGTTATGTGAAAACAGCAGGATAACGCTTACCGTGACAGGCAAGGGGGAAGTGTGTGAACAGTATTACCCGATTGATGTGGTTCTTGTTTTTGACAGATCGGGCAGCATGGATGATGACGGGTGGGACGACAATATAAGCGACTGGCAGCCGATAGGCGATGCGAAAATTGCCGCGAAAAACTTCGTTGATTTGCTGGGAAAAAACGACAGGGCAGGTCTTGTTTCGTTCGCGACGAAAGCCGATCTTGATGAATCCCTGACATTCAATCATCAGGACGTGAAGGACGAGATAGATTCCATGTCAGCAGGCGGGTGGACAAATATGAGCAACGCCCTTGAACTGGCAAATGAAGAACTCGTCAGTAATGGCAGGACAGATATCACATGGGTTGAAGTCCTCCTTTCGGATGGGAAAAACAACTGCGGGATGAAGAATCCGCCGGGGGATTGCCACCAGAGGGTTTTTGACCGGGCGGAAGAAGCGAAAGATAACGGAATCATTATATACGCCATTGCGCTCGGGGAAAATGCGAACAAAACCCTGATGGAAAGAATAGCGAACATAACAGGCGGTAAGTTTTACTACGCCCCAACAAGCGAAGATTTGGAAGAGATATACGAGGAGATAGCGGAAAGCGTAACGAACATAGCGGGTAAGGATGTCGTAATTTATGATTATCTGCCCTCCTATGTCGAGCTCAATGGGAGCCTTCCGGATAACTGTGAGTATAACGAAAGCGAACGGGTGGTGGTGTGCGAACTTGGAACACTCAGCATAAACGAAACCGTTACGGTCAGTTTTGATGTTTATCTCCGCCAGCTCGGATACGACCTCACAAATATCTATCCTGATTCCGGCGTTTATTACACAAACCATAACGGAACGCGTGAGTTCATCCCGTTCCCGGAAACCTATGTGACGGTTTACGGGTTTGAAGGGGCAGAGGAAATATGCAACGATACGTATGACAACGACTGTGATGGATTTATCGATTATAACGATTCGGATTGTGGTGAATGCCTTGTAGATGAGGACTGTGATGACGGGTTGTGGTGCAACGGAGAGGAAAGGTGCATTGATTATTTTTGCGTTGACGGCACCCCACCGGAATGTGATGATGATGTTGAATGCACGATTGACAGCTGTGACGAGGAGAATGACAGGTGTGTGAATGAACCGGACGATTCTGCATGCAACGACGGTTTGTGGTGCAACGGTCAGGAATACTGCGATGTGAATCTCGGGTGCGTCAGCGGGGCTCCTGTTGACTGCAGCGGGAATGATATTCCGGAAGTTGGT